>DATDGZ010000304.1:0-6278 GCA_036521795.1 Thermoanaerobaculia bacterium
CCTCGTGTGCGGCCTCGCGCCCGCCGCCCGCCGCCGCCGCGCCTGCCGGCGGCGCCGACTCCTCCGGAACAGGCCGCGCGCCGCCGGCCGCGGCGCTGACCGGAACGCCGCCAGCCGTCGTCGCCGGCGCGCCGCCCGCCGCCTTCCGGGCGTGCTCGGCACGCTCGTGCTCCTTGCGCTCGCGGTCGGCCTTGTCGTCGGGCAGCACCAGGCCGGGGAGGTCGAGCGAGTAGGTGATGAGCGCGCCATAGGGCCGGTTCTCGCCGCGGAACTCGCCGCTGCCGCCGCCGTAGGAGCCCGGCCCTTGGGCGGTGCGGTGCTCGAGCGCCGGCATCCCCTGGTAGAAGTGGAGCGGCTCACCCAAGGTGGCGGCGGTCATCTGCCGCAGCGGCGTGATGTCGTCGACGATGTAGAGCGACCGCCCGTGGGTGCCCAGCACGAGGTCGAAGTCGCGCGGGTGGATGATCATGTCCATTACCGACACCGTCGGCAGGCCATGCTTCCAGGGCAGCCACCGGCCGCCGCCGTCGAACGAGACGTAGAGCCCGAACTCGGTGCCGAGGAAGAGCAGGTCGCGGTCCACCGGGTCCTGCTCGATGGACAGCGCGTAGCCCCAGAGGTTGCCGGCGGCGAGGCTCTTCCAGGTCTTGCCGTAGTCGTCGGTGCGATAGACGTAGGGCGTCCAGTTGGAGCGCCGGTGATCGTCGAAGACCACGAAAGCCGAGCCGCCGCCGTACGTGGAGGCGCGGATCTGCGGCACCCAGGTGTGCTCGGGGACGCCGGGCACGTTGGCCTCGACGCTGGTCCAGCTCTTGCCGCCGTCGCGCGTCACCTGCACGCGGCCGTCGTCGGTGCCCACCCAGATGACGCCACGCTCGACCGTGCTGGGCGCGACGGCGATGATCGCGCAGTAGTTCTCGGCGCCGGAGGCGTCGAGGGTGAGGCCGCCGGTCTGGTCCTGGTGCTGCCAGTCCGGGTTGTTGGTGGTGAGGTCGGGGCTGATCGGCGTCCAGGACTCGCCGCGGTCGGCGGACTTCATCAGGTACTGGCTGCCGAGATAGATGGTCGCGGGGTCGAAGGGGTCCTGGGCGATGGCGGCGTTCCAGTTGAAGCGAAGGCGCTTGGCCGGGTCGGCGCTCAGCTCGGCCGGCTTGATGCGCTTGCGCCCGTGGGTGCGGAGGTCGAAGCGGCCGATCTCGCCGCCCTGCGATTCGGAGTAGCCAGCCTGCGAGTCCCGCGGGTCGGGGAGAGTCACGAAGCCGTCGCCGCCGCCGACCGTCTGCCAGTAGACGTTGCGGATGGCGCCGTTCTCCCAGACCGCGCTGGGGCCGCGCCAGGAGCCGTTGTCCTGCAGGCCGCCATAGACGTTGTAGGGCACGTCCATGTCCACCGCGACGTGGTAGTACTGGCCGAACGGCAGGTCGGCGGCGAACTGCCAGGTGTCGCCGCGGTCGTGGCTGATGCCGACGCCGCCGTCCTCGCCGGCGATCAGGTAGCGCCCGTCGTGCGGATCGATCCACATGGCGTGATAGTCGCCGTGGATGTCGCGGGAGTGGCCCAGGGGGTGGAACGTCTTGGCGCTGTCGTCGGAGACCCGCAGGCGGGCGGTCAAGCTGTAGACCCGGTTCGGCCACTGCGGATCGACGCGGATGTCAGCGTAGTAGAACGGCCGCTCGCTGGTCGTCTGGTCGGTGTTGGCGGTCTGCCAGGTGCGGCCGCCGTTCTCGGAGCGCAGCACGACGTTGTTGCCTTCCGCCTCCACCAGGGCGTAGACGATGCGCGGCTCGGAGGGCGCGATGGCGAGGCCGATGCGGCCGAGGTTGCCCTTCGGCAGGCCGTCGTCCTCGGTCAGCCGCTTCCAGCTGTCGCCGCCGTCATAGGTGACGTAGAGCCCGGAGCCCGGCCCGCCGGAGCGGAAGAACCAGGGCCAGCGCCGGTAGTCCCACAGGGTGGCGAAGAGCTTGTTCGGGTGGGCGGGGTCCATCACCAGCTCGGAGCCGCCGCTGCGCTCGTCGGCGTAGAGGATGCGCTTCCAGGTTTTGCCGCCGTCGGTGGTCTTGAAGATGCCGCGCTCGGGGTTCTCGCCCCACTCCTTGCCCTCGGCGGCGACGTAGGCGACGTCGGGGTCGGTGGGATGGAGGACGATGCGGCGGATGCGCTCGGTCTTGTCGAGCCCCAGGTGATGCCAGGTGTGGCCGGCGTCGAGCGAGCGGTAGACGCCGTTGCCGACCGAAGCGCTGTTGCGCGGATTGCCTTCGCCGGTGCCCACCCAGACGACGTCCGGGTTGCCGCGGAAGATGGCGATGGCGCCGATCGACGCCACCGGCTGGTCGTCGAAGATCGGCTCGAAGGTCAGGCCGCCGTCGGTCGACTTCCAGACGCCGCTGGTCGCGCCCCCGACGTAGATCACCTCGGGGTCCGATTCCACCGCCGCGACGGCGACGACGCGGCCGCTCATCGCCGCCGGTCCGATCGAGCGCGCCTTCATCCCCGCCAGCAGGGCGGGGTCGATGCCCTCGGCTTTCCTGGCCTCGGCACGGTGCGACGTCTTGGCGTGCGCTTCCTTGGCCGCCGACGCCTCGCGGGCGGCGGCGGTGAGCGGGCCGGCCAGCAGGCCGGAGGCGAAGGCGGCGAGGGCGAGACAGAGCGACAGCGGCTGTCGACGCATGGTTCCCTCCAGGAGAGTCACAGGTGAAAGGGGCGCGATGCGCAATGACCGGCCCCAGATCTCCATAACGCCCGGCGGCGCCGCGAGTTGCCGGCATGCTTCACCGCCCGGATTCGGCGTCGATGAGATGGCGCACGATCGGTTCGCCGCGAGTGTAGGCGCCGATCCGTTACTCGAGCTCGCTGTCGCCGCGGGTCAGGCGCTCGTGCTGGCGGAGGTGTTCGGCCCAGGACGGCACCAGGAACGTCTCGAGATAGACGTCGGGGTGTTCGAGGTCCCGGAAGACGCCCCCAGGGGAGCTCGTCTCAGACCGTGATCCTGGTGCCATCGAAGCGGGTGAAGGTGTAGCCCTGGAAGAAGCCGCCGCGGTTCTCGTTGTAGGTCGGGCGCTGGTCGGCCAGCATGCTGATAGCCATCGCCTCGCCGAGCAGCAGCGACTCCAGGGCGTCGGAGCGCCAATGGACGCCGGCGAGGTTGCGGCCGGTGGCGATGTTCGAGGCCAGCTTGTGGAGCTCGCCGCCGACGGTGAGCGCGGCGCCGCCCCGGTAAGGCTCGAGCGACAGGCCGTCGGCGCTCGGCACCACCGGGTCCTGGATGACGAAGCTCTCGTCGAACAGCGCCTTGAGGACGGTCACGCAGGCGCCGGCGACGGTGGCGTGCCCGGCGGAATAGGAAGGATGGGTCGGGCAGCCCTCGGGGAAGGCCGCCGGGTGCAGGAAGCTGCCGTAGCTGGCCGCGATGCGGTCGAGCACCGGCGAACCGAGAACGTCGGCGTGCAGCACCCCCGGGTAGCGGTTCGCGGTCTGCTGCAGATGAACCAGGCCGCCGAACGCCTCCGGCCGCAGGCGCCGGTGGACGAACCACTTCTTGTGCCAGGTGCTCTTCAAGCCGCGCGTTGCCACCTCGCACATGCTGCCTTTGATGCCGGGCGGGCCGAAGGTGCCGAAGCCGGCCTGGGTCTTCGAGCGCAGGTAGGGGTTGCCGGGATTCAGCGGGCAGCCGATGCCGCCGCTCTCGGCGTCGGTCGCGTCGGGCGGCGTGATCAGGATGAGGCAGGCGTCGAAGTAGGCCTGGAAGAGCACGTCCTTGTGCACCCAGGCGGCGAGGTCGCGGGCGTTGCGCAGGAAGCGGCGCTGCGGATCGAACTGCACGGCGCCGGCCGGGCTGCCGCCGTTCTGGACGTTCAGCCACTCGTCGAAGCCGGTGAGGTGGTCGGTGCCCGGGAGGAAGGTGCGGATCATGCGCTGCACGTACTCGGCCCCGAAAGGCGCCGGCTGCAGCAGGAACTGCGACAGGTACGGGCCGGCGGAGCATCCCGGCAGGACGTCGCGGAACAGGGTCTGGGGCGTCACCTTGCCCTGCCGGCGCGGCCCGCGGAAGTCACTGAGCGCGTTGAGGCCGGCGCAGGCGGCGGCGGCGTCGGGATGCGCCGGGTAGTCGGCGAAGTTGACGTCGCGCAGCAGCGCCATCCAGTAGAGCTCGACCATCTCGCCGGCCGCCTCGGCGCTCGACAGGGCGGGTGCCGGCGGGATCGCCAGCGCCTGGGCGTCGGCCCCCTGGAGGTCGAAAGCGAGGCCCGACTGCGGATCGGTGAGCTTGGTGGTGCCGCCGAGCGGGACGGCCTCGAAGTCGTTCGGGTCGCCGCTGGTGAGCGCGGTGAGCAGGCGGCCGTAGGCGTCGGGCGCGACCTCGCCGGCGCTGTCGTGAGGGAGCGCCTTGTGGTAGTTGCCGATGAAGGTGGGATGGCGCTGCTCGTCGCCGTTGGCCAGGCTGGCCTGCGGCGGGATCAGGAGCTCGGTGCGCGCGACGCCGGTGCGCATGCGGTATGAGGCGGCATGGCGCGCGGTCGCCGGCGCGGCCGCAGAGGCGGCGGCGTCCCCGGCCGGAGCCCCAGCTGCGGCCGGCCCGGCCGGCCCGGCAGCCGCCACTTCCTGGCCGCTTGCCTGCCGCGCCAGGACGGCATTCAGCGCCAGGGCGCCGCCGCCGGCCGCGGCGGCGACCGCCGCGGCGCCCGAGATGCCGCCCAGGAAGCGGCGGCGGTCGAGCCCTGGCGCTGCCGCCGGGCCTGCCGAAGGCGTGGAGGATCCGTCGAGAAGCTCGCTGCGCTCGCGGTCGGGCATGCGGTGTCTCCCTCGTAACCGGGCGCGGCCGGTCATGGCCGGTCGCAGCCGCTCGAAGCCAGTCGTGGTAGTTCGTAGCCGATCGTGGTGATCGTGGCCAGGCGCCGGGGTGCCGGGTGCCGCGGATTCTATGGCAACTTCGCGTCCCACGGGCCGTAAGCAGAGGCTGGGCCACGACCAGAGGGTGTGCGCGCGCAGCGTAGCGCGGCCATGCCATGCCCGCGGAGGAGACTGCCATGTCGAAGCGATCCTTCCTGCCGATCTCGACGCTCTGCGGCCTGTCGGCGCTGTGCTTGCTGCGGGCCGCCGCCCCGGCCCCGGCCCTGGCGCAGGGGTCCGCCGCCATGCCCGCCGCCGCGCCGGCGTCGGCGCCAGGGTCCGCGGCGGCGCCAGCGGCGGCGCCGGCAGGGGCGGACAAGAAGCCGCCCGAGGAGAAGCTCTCGACGACGCGGCATGCCATCACCCTGGACGGTCAGAAGGTCGCGTACGCGGCGACCGCCGGCAACGTCGTGCTGAAGGACGAGGACGGCACCCCGAAGGCGTCGGTGTTCTTCATCGCCTACCTCCGCGACCCGGAGCCCGGCCAGCCGGCGGACCCCGGCGCCCGCCCGGTCACCTTCAGCTTCAACGGCGGCCCCGGGGCGGCGTCGCTGTGGATCCACATGGGAGCCTTCGGTCCGAAGAAGGTGGCCCGCGACGAGGACGGCATGGCGCTGCCGCCGCCGGTGCGCATGATCGAAAACGAGTTCTCGCTGCTCGATGTCACCGACCTGGTGTTCATCGACCCGGTGTCGACCGGCTACAGCCGGCCGGCGCCGGGGCAGGACGCGAAGCAGTTCCACGGCGTGCAGCAGGACATCCGGTGGGTGGGGGAGTTCATCCGCCTCTGGGTGACCCGCAACCGGCGCTGGGCCTCGCCCAAGTTCATCGCCGGCGAGAGCTACGGCACCACCCGCGCGGCCGGCCTCGCCGCCTACCTCGACGAGCGCTTCGGCATGCAGCTCAACGGCGTGGTGCTGATCTCGACGGTGCTCAACTGGCAGGACCAGGAGTTCCACGTCGGCAACGACCTGCCCTACCCGATCATCCTGCCGACCTACACGGCGGCGGCGTGGTATCACCACAAGCTCGCTCCCGAGCTGCAGGCCGACCTCTCGCGGACGCTCGCGGAGTCCGAGGCCTTCGCGCTCGACGACTACGCGCCGGCCCTGTTGCAGGGCGACCGGCTGGCGCCCGAGCGCAAGCAGCAGGTCGCCGCCAAGCTGGCGCGCTTGACCGGGCTGTCGCTCGACTACGTGCTGCGCTCGAACCTGCGGGTCGAGATCAACCGCTTCACCAAGGAGCTGCTGCGCGCCGAGGGCAAGACGGTCGGCCGCCTGGACACGCGCTTCACCGGCAGCGACCTCGACGCGGTGGGCGAGGAGCCCGAGTTCGATCCCGCCGCGGTGTCGCTCGACGGCCCCTATGCCGCCGCCATCAACGACTACGTG
>DATDGZ010000305.1:0-8064 GCA_036521795.1 Thermoanaerobaculia bacterium
GCAGCGCCCCGGCGCGGGACGGGCGCCGCGCCGCACGAGACGGTGCCCGTCACCGCGGCGGAGCGAGCGGAGCTGGGGCTCGGCGAAGCCCCGCCCGCCACCCCTCCCGAGTCGCCGCGGGAGGCGCGGGCCACCCTCGAAGACGTCGTGGAGGCGCTGGCGCTGACCCACGACAGCGAGGAAGTGGGCCGCCTGGTGCTCGGGTTCCTGGCGCACAGCTTCCGGCGCGTGGCGCTGTTCCAGGTGGCGCGCGACCACGTCAGCGCCTGGATGGCGCGCGGCGACGGCATCGACCAGGAAGCGTTCGGCCGCTATGCGGTAAGCTTCGAGCAACCTTCGGTGTTCCTCAACCTGCGCCAGGGGAGCGGCATCCACATCGGCCCCCTGCCGCCCATGACGACACACCGCGAGCTGGCCTTGTGCTGGGGCGGCGGGTTGCCGCGCGACTGTGTGGTGCTGCCGGTGCGACTCAAAGACCGCCTCGTGTCCGTCCTCTACATGGATGGCGGCAGCCGCGGCCTCGGAGGGATCGATCTCGAGCAGATGCATCGCCTGACGGCAGCAACCGCCGCCGCTTTCGAGCGCTGCATCCTCAGAAAGAAACACGGCTACGCTCAGTCCTGACAAAGGTTTGGCTCGGTTGACACCCTGTCGAACCGGTTGTTAGACTCGGCGCCGTTTCGGAGCCCAAATGATCAAGTCTGACATCGTGGACCGCGTCGCGGAGAGCACCGAGGTGCCGCGGGTCAAGGCTGCCCAGGCGGTCGACATCATCATCGAGGCGATGAAGACCGCCCTGTGCGAGGGCAAGCGCATCGAGCTCCGAGGCTTCGGCGTCTTCCAGGTCCGTGATCGCAAGAAGGGCGTGGGCCGCAATCCGAAGACCGGCGTCGAGGTGGCGATCTCGCCCGGCAAGACGGTACGCTTCAAGCCGGGCAAGGACCTCAAGAATCTCTGAGCTGAAAGACGCAGAACCGACCTGGCCCGGGGACGGGCAGCTGCCGCGCCCGGACCAGCCGGCGGATCCCTGGGAACCGCAGCCGCTCCGGCACCTGCCACCCGGGGCGTCGGAGCCGCACCTGCCGCTGGCGATGCTGGCGACGCCGGACCAGGCACCGCCGGTGCCTCCGGATCAGCTGCGGCCCTGGCAGCGGTCGCCGCCCTGGCAGCGGCCGCCGCTCTGGCTGGCCCGGCGTTTCCAGCCGCGCCCCGCACCGCCGCCGCGGCCGCCGCGCTACGGGCTGGCGCTGCTGCTCTTCGGCCTCACCTTCTTCTGCACGACCACTCTCGGCCCGCTGCTCGCCGCCTGGAGCCGCGACGGCCTGCCGTCCAACGTCTTTCCGCTCATCACCCCGCGGCTGGTGGCGAGAGTGTGGACCGATCCGGCGCTGCTGCGCCTCGGCCTGTCGTTCTCGCTGCCGGTGCTGATCATCCTGTTCGTCCACGAGATGGGGCACTACCTGGCCTGCCGGCACTACCGGCTGCCGTCGACCCTGCCCTACTTCCTCCCCCTGCCCGCGGTGCTGGGCACGCTGGGCGCCTTCATCCGCATCCGGGCGCCGATCCGCAGCAAGCGCGAGCTCTTCGACGTCGGCGTCGCCGGACCCTTCGCCGGCTTCCTGGCGCTGCTGCCCTTCCTCCTCTACGGCGTTGCCCGCTCGGAGCCCATGCCACTGCGGCTCGCCGCCGACACCTCGCTGCTGCTGCCCGGCCAGTGCCTGGCGATGGAGCTGGCGACGCGCCTCTTTCATGGCCCGCTCGCCGATGGCATGGTGCTGCGCCTGCACCCCTTCGCCCTCGCGGCCTGGTTCGGCCTGCTGGCCACCGCCGTCAACCTCCTCCCCCTCGGGCAGCTCGACGGCGGCCACATCCTCTACGCCGCTGCCGGCCGCTGGCAGCGCCGGCTGGCACTGCCGCTGTGGGTGGCGCTGGCCCTCGCGGGGGTGCTCTGGGGTGGCTGGGTCGTCTGGTGCGTGGTGATCTTCGCCATGGGCCTCTATCACCCGCCGGTGATCGACGAGGCAACCCCCCTCGACAACCGCCGCCGCGCCCTCGCCGTCGCCGCCCTCCTGATCCTCGCCCTAAGCTTCATGCCCAGGGGAGCCATCGAGACCGCAAGCGACGACCCCGCACCGCCGCAGCAAGGCAACACGCCAGTCGCCACGCTGTTCCCCTGAGCCTCCACCCAACGACCTACTCCGGGGCACCGCACCATCCCACTCCGCAATCGGTCGCCGGAGAGACCAGCAGCCGGAGAGGGAGGAGAGAGGGCTCAGAAGTCGGCCACCAGCGTCACCGGACCGTCATTGACCAGGGCCACCGCCATGCGGGCGCGGAAGCGGCCGGTGGCGACCTCGCAGCCGCGCTGCCGCAGGGCCGCGACCAGGGCGTCGACCAGCGGCGCCGCTTGCTCGGGCGGCGCGGCGCGGTCGAACGACGGCCGGCGGCCGCGGGCGAGCGAGCCGGCGAGAGTGAACTGCGACACCACCAGGAAAGCGCCGCCGACCGCCGCCGCGTCGAGATTCATCTTGCCCGCCGCGTCGTCGAAGACGCGCAGGCTCGCCAGCTTCTCCGCGGCGGCCAGGGCGGCCGCCGGCCCGTCCCCCTGCTCCACCCCGACCAGCACCAGCAGGCCGCGGCCGATCGCACCGACCGTCTCGCCGGCGACCTGCACGGCCGCCGAGCTCACCCGTTGGATCACCAGGCGCATACGTATTCGGCTATGGCTCTTCCGTCTTTATAGACATGGATGGGTTCCGCTGTGCTCGAGGCTGCTCGTTCCGGCGCCGACCGAGGCAACGTGGTACCTCATCGTCCGAGCCCGTCATCGCCCCGTCATCGCAAGGAACGCGATGGCGATCTGGTACCTCGGTGCCTGAACCCGTGGTACCGTACTCCATTCTGAATCCGAGGAGAACCGCGCATGTTGAACAAAGTCATGCTGATCGGCAATCTCGGCCGTGATCCGGAGGTGCGCTCGATCCCTTCCGGACAGCAGGTCGCCACCTTCACCCTGGCCACGAACCGCCGGTGGACGGACAAGGCCGGTCAGCGTCAGGAGCAGACCGAGTGGCACCAGATCGTCTGCTGGGGGAAGTCGGCGGAGATCGCCGCCCAGTACCTCACCAAGGGCAAGCAGATCTTCGTCGAGGGTCGCATCCAGACCCGGTCCTGGGACGACAAACAGACCGGCGAGAAGAAATACCGCACCGAGGTCATTTGCGAGAACTTCCAGATGCTCGGCCAGCGCGGCGGCGGACCCGAGATGGAAGCCCACGCGCCCGCTGCGGGCGGCCCCACCTACGACGAAGGCCTCGGCGGCCCCGGCGCGCCCGAGGACGACGATATTCCGTTCTGACTGGCGGCACCTGGCGGCGACCGCGGGGGGCCGAAGCTGGCGCTAAGATCTGGCTCTCGGGGCCTACTCGAAGCGTCTATCGGGTCTCCCCCGCATCCCCTCGATCCCCTTCCTCCCGGCCGGGGTGCCGCGACTGGCGACAGGCGGAGCCGCGGCCCACCCTCCGGGGGGAAGGGGACGCCACCTCCCTCCCCCTCACTTACGTTTCCTCTTCGTGGAGATCGCGGGTCAGCGCGGCCAGGCCTTCCCGCACGGCCTGCACGCCGGCGGCGCCGGCGCCGGGTTCGCGCAGCAGGCTGATCGAATGGCTGGCCCAGCGCAGGGTGCGCAGGCGCCGGCGGAAGGCGGCGAGACGGCGCGCCGCTTCGCGGCGCCTGCGGGCGTGGCGGGGACGCCCGAGACGCGCGACGATCGCGGGCAGCGCGGCCGTGGTGGCGCACGCCAGCAGCACGTCACAGCCGGCGGCGAAGGCGGCCTCGGCGCGGACCGGGAGGTCGCCCCAGGGTCCCAGCGCCTCCATCTCCAGATCGTCGCTCACCGCCAGGCCGTCGAAGCCGAGCTCGCCGCGCAGCAGGCTCTCGATGATCGGCGGCGAGAGGCTGGCGGGCCGCTCTTCCGGGTCGAGCGCCGGATAGACCGCGTGGGCGACCATGGCGGCGCCCGCGAGCGGCAGCAGCGCGGCGAAGGGTTTGCGTTGGAGCGCCAGGGCGGCGGCGCTCAGCCGCACCACCGAGGTGCGGTGATGGGTGTCGGCGGCGGCGCCGCCGAGGCCGGGAAAGTGCTTGATGCAGCCGCCGACGCCTCCCGCGTGGAGCCCGCGCAGGAAGGCGCGGGCACGGCGCGTCACCGCCGCCCCGCGGCCGCCGAGATAGCGGCCGTCGAGAGCGTTGCCGGTCTCGCCGCGATCGAGATCCACCACCGGCGCGAAGTCGAGGTCGAGGTCGAACAGGCGCAGCGCCCGCGCGATCCAGCGCCCCGCCTGCCACGCCGCGTCCGGCGGCCGCCGGGCGAGCAGCGACGCCGGCGGCGCCGGCCCCACCAGCCCGCTGAGGCGGTCGACCCGGCCGCCCTCGGCGTCGACGGCCAACACGGCGTCGGGGAGCAGCCGGCGCAGGCCGGCCACCAGCTCGAGGAGCTGCTCCGGAGTCTCGAGGTTGCGGCGAAAGAGCACCACGCCGCCCGGCCGGGACGCGGCGAGAAGCGCGGCAGTCGCGCGGTCCAGGCGCGGCCCGGGGATGCCGACGAAGACGAAGTCGCCGGCACCGGCGCCGGCGCTCATGAGAGACGCGACTTCAGGGTGTGCAGCAGGTTGAGCGCCGCGAGCGGCGCCAGCTGGTCGAGGTCCAGGTCGCGCAGCAGGGCGGCGACCACCTGTTCCGGCGGCGCGAAGAGAGTGAGCTGCGCCGGGTCCGCGGCGGCGGCGGCGGCGGGAGCGCTGCCGCGAGCGAGCCGCGGGCGTCCGGACAGGTCGTACTCCTGCGCCTCGAGATTGGCGAGGACCTCGGCGGCCCGCTCGACCACCGCCGGCGGCAGGCCGGCGAGCCGCGCCACGTGCAGACCGTAGGACTTGTCGGCGCTCCCCGGCACCACGCGGCGCAAGAAGACGATGCGCTCGTCCCACTCCCTCACCGCCATGGTGCGGTTGACCACCCGCGGCAACAGCGCCGCGAGCTCGGTCAGCTCGTGGTAGTGGGTGGCGAACAGCGTCTTCGGGCGGCGATGCTCGTGCAGGTGCTCGACGATCGCCCAGGCGAGCGACAGGCCGTCGAACGTGGACGTGCCCCGCCCCACCTCGTCGAGGATGACCAGGCTGTGCCCGGTGGCGTGGCGCAGGATGTTGGCGGTCTCGATCATCTCCACCATGAAGGTCGACTCGCCGCGCGCCAGGTCGTCCGAGGCGCCGACGCGCGTGAAGATGCGGTCGACGACGCCGATCGCCGCGTCGTCGGCCGGCACCAGGCTGCCGGCCTGCGCCATCAGCACGATCAGCGCGACCTGCCGTAGGTAGGTGGACTTGCCGCCCATGTTCGGGCCGGTCAGCAGCACGATCTGCGAGGTGCCGGAGTCGATCTCCGTGTCGTTGGGGACGAAAGCGTCGCGGCTCGCCTGCTCGACCACCGGATGCCGTCCCTCGCGGATGGTGATGGCCTCGCCGGCCGGCAGCATCCGCGGCCGCGTGTAGCGGTGGCGCGCGGCGGCCTCGGCGAACGCCGCCAGCGCGTCGAGGGTGCCCAGGGCGGCGGCCAGGGCGTGCAGGCCGGGGGCGTGCCCGGCGATCGTCGCGGTCAGGCGGCGGAAGTGCTCCTGCTCGATCGCCACCTGGCGCTCCTCGGCGGCGAGGATCTGCTCCTCGAGGTCCTTCAGCTCGGGAGTGACGTAGCGCTCGGCGTTGGCAAGGGTCTGGCGGCGGATGTAGTCCGCCGGCACCCTGGCCTGGTTGGCGCGGGTGACCTCGAGGTGGTAGCCGAAGACGCGGTTGTAGCGCACCTTGAGCGAGGCGATGCCGGTGCGCGCGCGCTCGCGGGCCTCGAGCGCCAGGACGTGGCGCTTGCTGTCGCGGGTGAGCGACCGGTAGCGGTCGAGCTCGGGATCGACGCCGGCGGCGATGACGCCCCCCTCGTCGAGCGTCGCCGCGGGGACCGCCTCGAGCACCCGCGCCAGCTCGGCTGCGAGATCAGGGAGCGGATCGGCCGCCGCCAGCTCGGCGAGCAGCGGCGCCTCGGCGACGGCCAGCTCGGCGAGGATGACCGGCGCCTCGGCCAGGCCGTCGCGTAGCGCCGCCGCCTCGCGCGGCGAGAGGGTGCCCAGGACGGCGCGCGCCAGCAGGCGCTCGGGGTCGCCGGCGCGGGCCAGGCGATCGCGCAGCCGCTCGCGCCGCGGGTGGTCGGCAGCCAGCTCGGCCACCGCCTCATGGCGGCGGGCGATCGCCGGCGCGTCGCGCAGCGGGCGGCGCAACCACTCGCGCAGCGTGCGCGCCCCCGGCGGCGTCGCGGTGCGGTCGAGCACGCCGAGCAGCGTCGCGCGGCGGCGGCCGGGACCGGCGGGAGCCGCCGCCGCGGCGGCCGCGGCCGGGCGGAAGACCTCGAGGTTGGCGAGCGTCGCGGCATCCAGGATCAGCCGGTCGTGGACCTCGCGCACCGTCAAGGCCTGGACGTGGGCGAGCTCGCTGCGCTGCGTCTCGCGCGCGTAAGCCAGCGCGCTGGCGGCGGCGAGCACCGCCGGTTCGTCGGGCTGCAGGCCGAAGCCGCGCAGCGTGCCGGCGCCGAGGTGACGTTGCAGCAGCTCCGCGGCCCGCCGTGGATCGAGCAGGCGGTCGCCGGCGAGCGGGGTGATGCAGGGGCAGTCGCGGTCGGCCCATTCGCGCAACCGCGGCGGCAGCTCGCCGCCGGCGGCGAGCAGCAGCTCGCGCGGCCGCAGCAGCGCCAGGTCGTCGGCGGCCTCCTCGGCGGTCGCCCAGCGGCGGACGAAGAAATCGCCGGTGGAGACGTCGAGGAAGGCGCCGGCGCCGGCCCCCGCCTCGCGATGCTCGCCCGGCTCGCTCCGCTCGCCTTTCCAGGCGATGGCGGCGAGCAGGTTCTCTTCCTTGCTGTCGAGCAGGCCGGGATCGGAAAGCGTCCCCGGGGTGACCACGCGCACGACCTCGCGGCGGACCAGCCCCTTGGCTTTGGCCGGGTCTTCCACCTGGTCGCAGATCGCCACCCTGAGGCCGGCCGCCAGCAGCTTGGCGAGGTAGGCGTCGAGCGCGTGGTGCGGGATGCCGCACATCGGCGCCTCGCTGTCGCTGCCGCGGTTACGGGCGGTGAGCTGCACCTCGAGGATGGGCGCTGCCTTGAGAGCGTCGTCGAAGAACATCTCGAAGAAGTCGCCCATGCGGTAGAGCAGGACCGCATCCGGGTGCTGCGCCTTGATCTCGAGGTACTGGCGCACCATCGGCGTCAAATGCAGCGTGGGAGCCCGGCCTGCCGTCTCGGACATCGGCGCAGAGTATATCGGCCCATCACTCCTATACTTGTCCCATGGCGCGGCAGGCGCGGGTATCCGCAGGAGGTGCCGCCGGCGAGGGCGGCAGCGGCCGCGAGGGCGGCGACGGGCTGGTGCTCGCCCTCGACGCCGGCTCGCCGGTGGTGAGCGTGGCCGTCGGCTGCGGCGGCGAGGTGCTGGCGGCCGGCGCCGTCGCGCTGCAGCACTCGTCGACCCAGCTGCTGGCGCTGGTGGCGGAGGTGCTGAAGGCGGCCGCGGCGCTGCCCGCCGACCTCGCGGGCGTGGTCGCCCTGGCCGGCCCCGGCAGCTTCACCGGCCTGCGGGTCGGGCTGGCCACCGCGCTCGGCCTGGTCCAGGGTCTCGGGGTGCGGGCGCAGGCCGTGCCGACGCTGGCGGCGCTGGCCGCGGCGAGCGAGGCGCCGCCGGGAGGACTGGTGATCGCCGCCGTCGACGCCCTGCGCGGCGAGTGGTCGGCGCAGGCCTTCGAGGCAGGTCCGGTGCCGGAGCCGCTGGGCGAGATGACGCTGGTGCCCGCCGGGGAGCTCCTGGAGCGACTGGCGACATGGGCGGCGGCGGCCGACCGGACCGGCCGGCCGGACCGGCCGGCACCGACGGACATGGCAGTACGGACGGACCGGACGGCACGGACGGTCCTGGGAGCACGGCCGGACCAGGCGGGCGCGTCGGGCTCCGTGGACCTCGCGGCTTCCGCGCCGCCCGTGATC
>DATDGZ010000306.1:0-55423 GCA_036521795.1 Thermoanaerobaculia bacterium
CCGGCCCCTGGCGGACTGCGACTCGTTCGGGCTGGCCAGCCTCTCCAGCGCGCCTACCTCCAGCTCGGCACCCTGCTCCTGCTGCGGCCTGGAACCGAGGCCGGGGCGGAGGCCGAGGAGGCCTATACGACAGCCCTCGACGCGTGGCCCTACGCGCACGCGGAGCCGCTGGCGGGGATCGCCGCGGCACGCCTGCGGCGCGAGCGCTACGCCGGCGCGGTGGAAGCCGCCGGCCGGGCGATCATGGCCGGACCCGGCAGCCCGGCAGGTCTGCGGGCGCGCTCCACGATCTGCGTGGCGCGGCAGGCGGGGAACCTGCCCCGAGAGGCCGCGCCGTTGCCGCCGCTGCCCCACGCCCCGGCGGACCCCGCGGCGGGGACAAGCGCCGAGACGGCGCCGCGGGACGAGCCGTCGGGCATCCTGCGTATCGAAGGCGAGGTCGTCAAGCCCAGCAAGCTCTACGCTCCGGCGCCGGTCTACACCGAGATGGCGAGGAAGGCGCGCCTCCAGGGGGTGGTGATCCTGGAGGCGATCCTCGACCAGGACGGTTGCGTCGTGCAGCCGCATATCCTGAAGGGTATGCCCATGGGCCTGGATGGCGCGGCGGTCGCGGCGGTGCGGCAGTGGGTCTTCGCGCCGGCGACGCTCGCCGGCAGGCCGGTGAAGGTCTACTACACTCTCACCGTCACCTTCAGGGTCGAGTAGCTCCCCGGGGAGGTCGCATGGCAGGGACGAACGGCGAGGCGGCGCCGTTGGCGCCGGAGCTGCTGCGGCGCATCGACGCCTACTGGCGCGCGGCGAACTATCTCTCGGCCGGGCAGATCTACCTCTTCGACAACCCGCTGCTGCGCGAGCCGCTGCGGCGCGAGCACGTCAAGCCGCGGCTGCTCGGGCACTGGGGCACGACGCCGGGCCAGAACTTCATCTACGTGCATCTGAATCGCATCATCCAGCAGCACGACCTCGACATGATCTATATCGCGGGGCCGGGTCACGGCGGCCCGGCGGTGGTGGCCAACACCTGGCTCGAGGGCACCTACAGCGAGATCTATCCGGCCGTCTCCCAGGACGAGACCGGCATGAGGACGTTGTTCCGGCAGTTCTCCTTTCCCGGCGGCATTCCCAGCCACGCGGCGCCGGAGACGCCCGGCTCGATCCACGAGGGCGGCGAGCTGGGGTACTCGCTCAGCCACGCCTTCGGCGCGGCGTTCGACAACCCGGACCTGATCGTCGCCTGCGTGATCGGCGACGGCGAGGCGGAGACCGGGCCGCTCGCCACGGCCTGGCATTCCAACAAGTTCCTCGACCCGGCGACCGACGGTGCGGTGCTGCCGATCCTGCACCTCAACGGCTACAAGATCGCCAACCCGGCGGTGCTGGCGCGTATCAGCCGCGAGGAGCTCGACCAGCTGCTGCGCGGCTACGGCTGGTCGCCGCTCTTCGTCGAGGGGAGCGAGCCCGAGGCGATGCACCGGGCGATGGCCGCCGCGCTGGACGAGATGCTGGACGGCATCCGGCGGAGCCAGCGGCAGGCCCGCCACGAGGGCGTCACCGCGCGGCCGCGCTGGCCGGTGCTGGTGCTGGCGACGCCCAAGGGATGGACGGGGCCGAAAGTGGTCGACGGGCTGCCGGTCGAGGGGACGTTCCGCGCCCACCAGGTGCCGCTCGGCGATCCGGCCGGGAACCCCGAGCACCTGGCGCAGCTCGACAGCTGGCTGCGGAGCTACCGGCCCGAGGAGCTGTTCGACGAGGCGGGGCGGTTGCGGCCGGAGCTCGCCGCGCTGGCGCCGCGGGGCGAGCGGCGGATGGGCGCCAACCCGCACGCCAACGGCGGCCTGCTGCTGCGCGATCTCCGGCTGCCCGACTTCCGGGACTACGCGGTTGCAGTGCCCTCGCCAGGCGCCGCCGACGCCTCGGACACCGAGACCCTGGCAAGGTTCCTGCGCGACGTGGTGAAGCTGAACCGGGAGCAGCGGAACTTCCGGGTGTTCGGGCCGGACGAGACTGTCTCCAATCGCCTGGGCGCCATCTTCGAGGCCACCGAGCGGCAGTGGGAGGCGCCGGTGCTGCCGACCGACGAGCACCTCGCCCGCGACGGGCGGGTGATGGAGGTGCTCAGCGAGCACCAGTGCCAGGGTTGGCTGGAAGGGTACCTGCTGACCGGCAGGCACGGCTTGTTCAACAGCTACGAGGCCTTCATCCATATCGTCGACTCGATGTTCAACCAGCACGCGAAGTGGCTGAAGGTGACCCGGGGATTGCCCTGGCGGCGGCAGATCGCTTCGCTCAACTACCTGCTCGCCTCGCACGTCTGGCGGCAGGACCACAACGGCTTCACCCACCAGGACCCGGGGTTCATCGACCACGTGGTCAACAAGAAGGCGGAGATCGTGCGCGTCTACCTGCCTCCCGACGCCAACTGCCTGCTGTCGGTGATGGATCACTGTCTGCGCAGCCGGCACTACGTCAACGTGGTGGTGGCGGGCAAGCACCCGGCGCCGCAGTGGCTGGGCATGGCCGAGGCCGAGCGGCACTGCGCCGAGGGCATCGGCATCTGGAAGTGGGCGAGCAACGACCTGGGCTTCGAGCCCGACGTGGTGATGGCCTGCGCCGGCGACGTGCCGACGCTCGAGACGCTGGCCGCCGTCGCGATGCTGCGCCGGTCGCTGCCGGAGCTCAAGGTGCGGGTGGTGAACGTCGTCGACCTGATGAAGCTGCAACCCGGCAGCGAGCACCCGCACGGGCTCGACGACCGGGACTTCGACGCCCTCTTCACCAGGGACCGGCCGGTCATCTTCGCTTATCACGGCTATCCGTGGCTGATCCATCGGCTGACCTACCGGCGGACCAACCACCCGAACCTGCACGTCCGCGGGTACAAGGAAGAAGGGACGATCACCACGCCTTTCGACATGACGGTCCTGAACGACCTCGACCGCTTCCACCTGGTCCAGGACGTGGTCGACCGCCTGCCCCAGCTCGGCGCCAGGGGGGCCTACCTCAAGCAGGAAGCGCAGGACCGGCTGGTCGATCACCGCCGCTACATCGTCACCCACGGCGAGGACATGCCCGAGATCCGCCACTGGCGGTGGGACGGGGCGCCGGCCGCGGGTCGATGACTCTATGATCCGCTCATCATGACCGCTCCATCGGCCGCGGGCGAAGGCTCCGGCACCGGTGCCGGAGCCATGCGGCGGCAGCGCGCGGCGTGGCTGGCGCTGCTGGGCGCGCTGTCGGCGTGGGGCGGATGGCTCATCTTCAGAACGTCGTTCGTGCTCGACGGCCGGCGGGTGTTCTGCCTGTTCGACGACGCCATGATCTCGATGACCTACGCGCGCAACCTGGTCGAGGGCTGGGGCCTCAACTGGGCGCGGCAGGGGGCGCCGGTCGAGGGCTTCTCCCATCCGCTGTGGACGGCGCTGATGGTGCCGGTGAACCTGCTGCCGATCGCGCTCGACCGCCGCGGCCTGGTATTGCAGATCGTGGCGCTCGCGCTGCTGCTGCTGCACGTGGCTCTCGTGCGGCGGCTGGTGCTGCGCCACTTCACGCGGCCGGGGGCGCGCCACTGGGCGCCGGCGTGCGTGCTGACCGCCTTCTACCTGCCGCTCGCCCACTGGGCCCTGATCGGTATGGAGACCGGCCTGCAGGCGGTGCTGACCACCGGCATGGTCCTGCTGGCGCTCGACATCGTGCACGGGCGGCGGGACCGCCACCTGGCACTGTTCGCGGTGTGCACGCTGGCGGTGCTGACGCGCCTGGACATGGCGCCGCTGGTGGTCGCGGTGCAGGCGTGGGTGATCGCACACGGCGGGCTGCGGCGCGGCGGGCCGCGGGCGGGGCGGCATTGGCTGCTGGGGGCGGCACTGCTGGCGGCGGCGGTGGGCGGCTATGAGCTCTTCCGCTGGGTCTACTTCCACGACCTGCTGCCGAACACCTACTACCTCAAGCTGGGCGGCATCCCGCTGGCGGTGCGGCTGCTGCAGGGGCTGAGCACGATGCTCGCGACGTGGCGGGCGCACTGGCCGCTGCTGCTGGCGGTGGGCGTCGGCATCGCGCCGCTGGCGCTGCCCGCCGCCGGCGCGCGCCGCGACCGGGAGTGGGGCAGCCGGCTGGCGCTGCCGGCGATGCTCTTCGTGCTCTGCTGCGCCTACAGCGTCTACGTCGGCGGCGATGCGTGGGAGGAGGAGGTGACGGCCAACCGCTTCGTCGCCTTCGCGATGCCGCAGGTCTTCGTGCTGTTCAATGCGCTCGTCAACCAGGCCCTGGCGGCGGCCCATCGGCGGCTGAGGCGGCTGAGGAGCCGGCGGCGGCTCCGGCGCGGCGAGCCGCTCCCGCTGCGCTACGCGCTGCTGGCGGCGACCGTGGCCGCGCTGCTGGCGGCCAACGGGCTATGGGGGCAAGATGACCTCGAGGAGAGCTGGAAGACGTTCACCGCGGTGAACCGCCCGACTCACGCGGATCGGTACGCGGCGCTACTCGACCTGGTGCACCAGCTGCAGCGCATCGCCGAGCCCGCCGCCTCGGTGGCTGTGGTCTGGGCGGGCACCCCTGCCTACTTCAGCGACTTCCGGATGGTCGACACCCTGGGCTACAACGACCGCCGCATCGCGCACGGCAAGCCCGCCAGCCAGCTCGACGAAGACAGCTTCGGGGACTACGTTCCCGGTCACGTGAAGTGGGACTACCGCTACCTGCTGGACGTGCGCCGGCCCGACGCCGTCCTGCAGCTCTGGGGAGACGTGGACGCCGTGGTGCCGATGCTGCGCGCGCACGGCTACCGGCGTGCCGGCGACCTGTGGCTCGACACCGCCTCTCCTTGGATCCACCTCACCCCCGAGGCGGCCGCCGCGCTCGACAGCGGACCGGACCCGGGGCAGGAGGCCGGGAAGGAATGAAAGCGGAGTGAAAGCGGCTATTCCCGGGACGAGCTGTTGCCGCCGCTGCCCCCTGCCGCCGGCGGAGCGCCCGGCTTGACGAGGAGGGCCGGGTCGCCCAGCAGCTCGTAGATGCGGAGCACGTCGGGGTTCCCGCCCGCGGCGGCAAAGTCGCGCAGGGTGCGCTGGATGACGTCGCCCAGCCGCTGCGGGCTCGTCCCCTGGCCCCGTCCCAGCTCGAGGTAGAACTTCTGGCCGAGCAGCTTGGCGGCGTCCGAGACGGAAACGCCAGTCGGAGCCCACACGGCCGCCGCGGCGCCGCTCGGCTGCGCCACGAAGGCCGAGCCGAGCGACAGGAAGCCCGGGATCTCGAAGCGGTTGATGGTGCAGGTGAGGGCGGTCAGGATCGGCTGCCGGGGACCGTTGGTCAACCCGGCCGCATCGCTCGCCAGCAGCAGCCCGGAGGAGCTCAACTGGTTCAGCCCGCCGTGGCCGACGTAATTGACCAGGCCGACGCCGCTCTGCAAGTCCGCCAGCAGGGTCGGTCGCGCACCCGCGGGCGGTGGCGAGTCGAGGTCGATGCGCTCGGCCTGGTGGAAAGGCGGCAGGTCGCCCAGGATCGCGCTGCTGTCGTTGGCGAAGTTCTCGGAGCTGTCGGAGACGAGAACGGCGCGGCTGCTCCAGGCGGCCGGTGTGGCCGCCTCGTAGGCCTCGATCTTCTGCACCAGGTTGTGCAGGTCGGCGTTGGTGCCGACCGGCAACCGGCCGATCGCGGTGTCGGGGATGCCGGTCCCGAAGATGTCGGCGAAGGCGTTGTCGGACGCGAACAGGCCGTACGCGGTCGCGATCATCAACGGTGGCACGAGGTTGCCGCCGAGCCCGAGATTGTTCTTGTAGTCGAGGGTCCCCGTGCCCGCCAGCACGACATAGCGGGGCGCCGGGTTCCAGTACGAGTGCGCATAGGCCAAGAAGTCATGGATCGCGTGCGGGTCCTGCAGACCGCCCGTCATCTCGTCGTAGATGTTCTGGACGTCGAGGACCATCGTCTTGAAGCCCTGGCTGGCGCGGTAGCTCGCCAGCTCCTGGGCGGCGGGCAGCAGCGCTTGCGGGGCGATGACCAGGACGTCGGCGCCGAGGGCAGGGGTGCGCAGCGGCATCGGCGACTCGGCCACGATCGAGTCCGGGAGCCGCCAGGAGGCGCCGCTGGCCGCGAAGTAAGGTGTCTGGGGAGATGCCGGCTGGAAGGAGACCTCGAAGCCGCCGCCGGGCGCGGAAGTCACCGCGGGTCCCGACAACCAGACGGGATGCGTCGGGTCGGTCAGATCGAAGACGTGGGTGCGCGGCGCCGTGAAGCCGCCGACGGTCACCGACGGGTTGCCGCCGCCCTGCACGAGCAGGGCGTTCATGCTCGTCTGGTAGAGCCGCTGGTAGGCGAGGTCGAAACTCTGGAGATACCAGTAGCTGTACGGGACCCCGGGGCCCAGCTCGGCGGTGACCTGGACGCTGTTGGCGCCCGGCCGCAGCAGGGCCCCGTTGAAGGGCAGATCGAGGGTCTGGGCCGTCGCGCCCGTCCACTGCGCGCCGCCGATCGGCGTGCCGTTGAGGGAGACCAGGGCCTGGTGCTCGTCGACGATCCCCGTGGCGCTCGCTCCCTGCACGTTCAACCGCAGGTGGGCGGTCTGGCCGATGTTGTTCGCGGCCTCGGCGCTGAGCGGGAAGGTCTGCGAGCCGAGCTGAGGATCGCCGGCGATGAGGCTCGCCCAGTACCAATAGTCCGAATCCGGGTTCGTCGCGAGGACCGTGGCGGCGAAGGTCTCCTGCTCGGCGTGCGCGCTGTAGGCGAAGCTCTCTCCGGGAAGCGGTGGAGCGGGAGAGAGGTACCGGGCGCTCATCCAGGTCCCGGGGGAGGCGCTCAAGTGATAGACGTTCTGGGCGGTGAAGATGCTCTGCGGCGCCTGGCCGTAGAAGATGATCCCGGACCATTCAGGCGCCCAGATGGTGGCCGGGAACCAGGCGATCTCCGCTCCGGCGTTGGTCAAGCGGAGCTGCTGCGAGGCGATGAGCCCCTGGACGACCGGCAGGCTGAGGCCGAGGCCCGAGGCGATCTGCGCCGCCGGGACGGCGTAGATGCCGGAGTCGTGCACCCGGAGCGCCAGGAGCTGCGCGGACCCGCCGCCCTGAACGGCGGCGGCGGCCAGCGCGCGGTCCTGCTCGGAGGCCAGCAGCGGCGGCATTGCCGGAGCCAAGGGCGCCTGCGGCGGATGAGGCACGCGGTCGAAGCCTTGCTCCGGCAGGGCCGGGCGATCGGGAGCGAAGTCCGCGGCCGCCACGTCGAGATCGAAGGGTCCCAGGACCAGCCGGTCGCTATGCCGGGCGGTCGTCACGTGCTCGACGATGAGGTAGCGCTCGGTCGCTCGCGAGCCCGTCGTGCGGTCGAGGACCCGGTAGTGACCGCCCTGCGTGGCGGTGAGCATGGCCGGCACGGGATTCTCGTTGACGAGGATGTAGCGCCCCTCGCGCGGCTCCCAGCGCAGCAGGTCGAAGGCGACCGTCCCCACCTCCGAATGGGAGTCCCACTCGACGACCACGCCGCCGCGGTCGCCCTGCCGCGCATGGACGTCCGCGACCACGACGGGCGTGATGACGGACTGGGTCGCGGCGAGCTCGCAGAGCGGCCCGAAGGTCAGGGTGGCGCGCGCCTGGGTGGTGTTGCCAGTCTCGTCGACCCAGACCCCCTTCGTGCCGTTGCCCGAGGCGACCGTGCCGACCACCGGGATCCTCTGGTTGGCCGAGGTGGGCGTCACCTTCACCTGGTAGGTGAGCAGCGCGGTGGTCGCCGCGGCGACGGTTCCCGGGTTCCAGGTGACGTTGCCGGTGCCGCCGACCGCGGGCTGTGCGGTGATCGTCCCCTGGGTCACGGCGGCGTTGCCGTTGTAAACGAGATTGGCGACCGGGCCAGGGACGTTGACAGTCACCAGGTTGGTGGCGGAGAAGGTGATGGCGGAGGCCGTCGGGTTGACCACCTGGACGGTGATCACCAGGGTGGTCGTCTGGTTCACCACCGGCGGGTTCGGGCCGCCCGCGCCGCCGTTGAACAAGTAGGTCACCTCCTGCTCCATGTAGGGCTTGACCGGCGTCCCCAGGGAATCGGTGGGGAGGTAGACGCGGAAAGTGTTGGCGGAGGGGGCGTTATCGGTGGGCGCGCAGCCTTGCCCGCCCGAGACCTCGGTGCAGGTGGCGACGTTGGAGTTGGCGATCTCGATGTTGGCGTAGTTGCCGTTGAAGCCGTTCTGGTTGGTGAAGTTGGTAATGGTCGCCGACATGGTCCAGATGCCGTAGTCGGTGGCGCTGTTGTCGGTGGTCCACCCGGTGACGGTATTCGTAGTCCACGCGTCGTTGATGGAGAGGGAGGTGTTGGCGATGTTCTTGGTGAACAGGGTCTGGGGGGCGGTGCTGGGGCTGGTGAAGGAGATCGAACCGACTGTCTGTGTGGCGCCGCCGTTGGTGTTGTTGAGGTCGTAGTCGAAGTCGTTCTCCAGGAAGGAGCAGCCGGACGTGATGTAGGGGTAGAGGGCGTAGGTCTTGGTGCCGGCGGTGCCGCTGGCGGTCGGGTTCTGGCCGAGCTGCGTATGCGCGGAGTAGTAGACCGGCAGTTCGATCGGCGCATGCGTGCCTTCCGGCTGACCAGAGCCTTCGTCGGCTGCGATGCCAAAGGCGTTGACGTCGTCCTCGGTGCCGCCAGTCTGCACGTCGGCGCCCTGATCGACGTCCAACTCCCAATGCCCGTTCGCGATCGGAGTGGTGGTGGTGTTGAACAGCGTCGACCAAGCGTTGAAGTTGCAGAAAGCGGGAGTGGTGCTGCCCCCGGTGCAGGTCTGCGTTGCCACCGTTGTACCTGCGGGATTGATCAACGTGTACTTGACGTTGCTGGTGAAGCCGCCAGTGTGCTTGGTGCGGTCGCGTTGGGCGGTCGCCTCATTGTTTCCCTGCGAGGCGAAGCCCGCTCCGAACCCAGCATCGAAGATCGAAACCCGCAGCCGCGCGAGACCGGCCGGCACTTCGATGAAGTAGCGGTAGAAGGTGGCATGTGCGACGCTGCCGAGGCCGTTCCCCTGCAGGCAGCCCGGCGCTGGCGGGGTGGGCGTGTCGCAGGTGGTATTGGTGGTGGTGGTGTTGGAGCTGATGAAATCGCCAAACTGAACCTGGCCGCCCGCGCCCTGCGGCATGAAGAGCCCGGTGGCGGTCGTCGAGGTGGCGCCGCTGGGACCGGTGCCCCCGGCGTGCGCGAGGGGCGCGGCGGCGGGAGCCATGGCCAGGACCGTCAAGCACACGGCGATCCGGATGCTTGGCGCGCATCGGGTCCAGCTTGGATGCAAGCGGTGCGTCTGAAGACTCATCGAAACCTCCCACCAGGACCTCTGCCTGCGATCAGCGTCTCGAACCGCGGAGCCGGCTGGGGCCCTGCGGCCCCCATTGCCCCACCCTCCCAGGGATCATGGGAATCGCGGGTAAGTGTAGCACAGTTCCTGTTGCAGCCGGCGGGGTGTCGCCGGTGGATATCTTATTCTAAAGTGCAGATACCACGATGCTTGGAGGCGGGCCGAGTGCACGGTGCCGCGCTGCCGGTGCCGGTGGCGTTGCCCTCGTTCGAGGTGATGAAGTCGCCGGATTGCACCTGTGGCGACGGCGCAGGAGGCGCGAGCGCAACCGAGGGAGCGCTCGCGCCGCGGCCGCCACGATCGTCAACCTTTCGTCACTGGGAGTTGCCCTCCCCGGGCTGCCGCTGCCACAAGAGAGCGCGGACCTGGTGCTGCAGGTCGTCGATCTGCGCCTGCTGCCGGTCGATGCGCTCCTGCTGGGAGGCGATCGTGCGATGCTGGCGCTGCACCTCGTTCAGCATCATCGCATCGATGAATTGCGAGCGCACCGCGAGCGGCTTGCCGTCGCGGTCGAGCTGCACGAGCCCCGGATAGACCTTGGCCACCTCCTCTGCGATGAGCCCGTACTCGAGGAGGCGGGAGCCGTCGTCGTATGCGGGCTTGTAACGGAAGGTGACGGGGCGCAGTTGCATCAAGCCTTCGGTCGCGGTCCCCATGTCTTCGACGTCCTGCTTGAAGCGCAGCGACGACGTCAAGGTCCCCAACTGATCATTGCTGTTCACGTACACCGGGATGCCGCTGGCGGTGGTCGCGCCGTTGATCCCGGAGATGAAGGCCGCGGTGTAGGGATGAGAACACGCGCCGACGCCACAGCCGATCCGGATCACGTTGTTGTCGCCGCTCACGCCGTAGTTGCCGATGAGGATGTCGTAGCTCTCATTGGCTGCGAGGTTCTGGCCGGCGGCCTCGCCGATCGCGATGTTGTTAAGGCCGCCGCCGAGCTGATTGGGTAGAGCGCTGGCCCCGATGGCGATGCCGTTGTCTTCAAGCGAGTACAACATGGCCCCGTCTCCCACCGCTGTATTGGAGCTCCCACCACCGACCGTCTGCAACGCTCCCGCGCCAAGACCGACGTTGCCATTGCCGGTGAAAGTGAGACTGCCGGCTCCGGGACCCAGGAATAGGTTTTCATGGCCGGTGCTCGGGCTGCCCGGGATCACGCTGCCGCTGCTGAAGTATCCGACGACGTCCCCGACGAGATCGGTCGTCGAGTGCGAGCCCGCCGAGAGCACGCTGATGTCCGCGCCTTGCGTGTCCTGGCGCATGGCGAGGACGACCTGGTTGGCGAGAGTGACCCCGGTGAAGAAATCGATGAGCGAGGTGGCCGGCTCGCTGTGGTCCGTTGGCCACGCATTCAAGAAGCCGTTGCCGGCCGGGTTCACCACCGTCAGGTTGATCACCACGGCCTGCACCTGGGGCGGGCCCTGTATGGTGGCATCGGGTACGGCGCCAGCAGCCGCCGAGCGACGGATCGGCGCCTCGCCCTGCAAGACCGCAAACCCTGGCACCGCGCAGCCGCCGCTCGGCCCGCCCTGGTTGGTGAAATACGTTCCCGTGTTGTTGCCGACGATGTTGAAGGTCTGGACCACGTTGGGCTGCAGCTTCCCGGCGATGGAGTTCCGGGTGTCGATGATGCGACACGGCACGACGCTGGTATAGATGAGATTGGGCACCATGACCTGTGCGCCGGCAGCGCCGACGCCCAGCAGCTGCAGGACGACCAACGGCAGGAATCGGAGGGAGAGACTCGAAGAGATGGATCGCACGGCACTGCCTCCTTTTCGGAAGTGGAGTTTCACGGAGTCGCGCCCGCAACCGGGTCGCGTCTCTCTATAGCAACTGAGCTCTTGCGCAACCAAAGCAGACTGATGGCGACCTGCTGTTTCCAATGTACAGAGCATCGCATTTGAGGTTAGCATAAATGACCGCAAGAAAGTTGACCATTTGTCCCTTCAGGGACGGGTGACCGCGAGCGCCGTTGCCCGCGTAATGGGTGTCCCTACGCCTGAAGTCTCCGCCTCTCCAGGCTGGAGGGCAAGTGACCAGTGAGCTCGGGGACCGGCAGCGCCGAGCAGGGAGCGTGTGGCGGCTGCCCATGACCCGCGGCATCGCCGGTCGGGGGTGCCGCTCGGGTGGCTGACGCTATTGAAAGCGCGGCGGTCCGGAGGTATTTTTAGCAGCCGGGGCGCGGCGGCCATGAACCACTGGAAAGAGACGGCGGAGATCCTGTCGCGGCTGGCCGAGCTGGGGGCGGCGGGGCGGCGGGCGGCGCTGGCCACGGTGGTGGAGATCGCGGGCTCGGCCTACCGGCGGCCGGGCGCCAAGTTCCTGATCGAGGACACGGGCGGCACCCTGGGCAGCGTCAGCGGCGGCTGCCTCGAAGCCGACGTGCGCGAGGTGGCGAACGCCGTCGTCGAGACTGGCACGCCATCGCTGCGCCACTACAACACCGGCGACGAGGACGTGGTCTGGGGTCTCGGCCTGGGCTGCAACGGGCTGGTGGACGTCTTCGTGCAGCCGGCGACGGACGGGCCGCTGGCGGCGCTTGCGGGACCGCTGCGGGAGCTGTTCGCCGGCGACGGCACGGTGGCGCTCGCCACGGTGGTGGGGGCCGGACCCGCCGGACCCGACGCCGATGCCGAGGCGGGGTCGCCGGCGGGTGGCGAGGTCGGCGCGACCCTTGCAGTCGATTGCAGCGCGATGCAAGGTCATTCGCCGGCGCTGGTTCACGGGTCGCTGGGATCGGCGGCGCTCGACCGCGAGGTGGTGGAGCGCATCCGCGGGTTGGCCGCGGCGGGGCGCTCGGGCGTGCAGGCGGTCGCCGGCCGCAGGGTGTTCATCGAGGTGCTGCCGCCGCCTCCTCACCTGCTCGTCTGCGGCGGCGGCGACGACGCCCGGCCGCTGGTCGCGTATGCCGCCGACGTCGGTTTCCGCGTCACCGTGCTCGACCACCGCCCGGCGCTGCTGGCCCCCGAGTGGTTCCCGCAGGCGCTGCGCCGGGTCGTGGCCCGCCCCGAGGACCCGGACCTGGCGTTGCCGCCGCCGCCGCGCACGCTGGCGGTGGTGAAGACCCACTCGCTGGCCCACGACCGGGAATGGGTGCGGCGGCTGCTGGCGGCCGGGCTGCCGTACATCGGGGTGCTGGGGCCGCGCGGGCGGACGGAGGCCATCCTGCGCGACGTCGGCACCGAGGCGGCGGCCGAGGCCGCCGGCGTCCGCGGTCCCGGCGGTGCCGATGGTCCGGGCGAACATCGGCGATTCGCGGCGAGCCACGGCGGGTCCGTCGAGGAGCGGGTCTTCGGCCCGGTAGGCCTCGACCTGGGCGCCGACGGGCCACGGCAGGTCGCGATCAGCATCGTCGCCGAGCTGCTCGCCTTCACCGCCCGCCGCGAGGCGCGCCACCTGTCGGCGCGGCGGGAGGCCATCCATGCGGGATGACGCCGGCTTGCCGGCCGGTGAGGAAGGTGCCGGCCCCGTCGCGAGCGTCGCGGGCGTGGCGGGGGTGCTGCTGGCGGCAGGCACCTCGAGCCGCATGGGGTGCAACAAGATGCTGTTCGAGCTCGGCGGAGAGAGCGTGCTGCGGGGCGCGGCGCGGCGAGCGCTGGCCGGCGGCTTGTCGCCGCTGCTGGTGGTGCTCGGGCACCAGGCGGAGAGAGCGCGGCAGGAGCTCGACGGCCTCGCCTGCCAGGTGGTCATCAACCCGGAGTACGACCAGGGGATCACCGCGTCGCTCAAGGCCGGGGTGTCGGCCCTGCCGCCCGCGGCGGCGGCGGTGGTGGTGTTGCTCGCCGACATGCCCCTGGTCAGCACTGAGATGATCGCCGAGATGGTGACGCGCTACCGCGCGACCGGGGCGCCGCTGGTGATCTCGGACTATGGGGGCGTCACCGCGCCCCCCATGTTGTACGATCGCAGGCTCTTCGGCGAGCTGCGGCAGATGACCGCGGGCGGCTGTGGCCGTCAGGTGGTCAAGCGCCACCGCGCCGAGGCGCAGGTGCTGTCCTGGCCGGCGGCGACACTCGCCGATCTCGACGTGCCGGAGGACTATGCGCGGATCCGAGACCGCAGCCGGCCGGTCGGAACGGTCTGAGCGGTCGCCCCCGACGCGGGCGACGCGGGCCACGCGGGCGACGCGAACAGTGGTCAGGACGCGCCGGAACCGAGAGGGACGCTGATCCTCATGCATGCCGAGCTGCTGCGAATGGCGTCGGAGCTGGCGGGGAGGGAGGAGCCCTTCGTGCTGGCCGTGGTGGTGCGCCGCCAGCCGGCCAGCTCGGCGCAGGCAGGCGACATGGCGCTGATCACCGCCGCGGGCGAGTTCCACGGCTGGCTGGGCGGCAGCTGCACGCAGCCGACGGTGGTGCGCGAGGCGCGGCGGGCGCTCGCCGACGGCAGGCCGCGGCTGCTGGCGCTGTCGCCCGATCCGGAGGCCGAGCGGCGGCCCGGGGTGGCGGTCTTCCCGATGACCTGCCACAGTGGAGGGAGCGTGGAGATCTATCTCGATCCCATCCTGCCGGCGACGCGGCTGCTGATCTTCGGCGCCTCGCCGATCGCCCGGGCCCTGGCGACCCTCGGCCAGGCCATGGGCTACTCGGTCTCGGCGATGATGGATGGCGCTGCGGACCAGCCGGCGCCGGCAGCCGCCGCCCACGCTGCCACGGCTGCCGGGGGCGCCACGGCTGCCGGCGGCGGCGCCGCCGCTCCCCGCGATCCTGCCGTGCGGGGGGCGCGCTCCTACGCCGTGGTGGCGACGATGGGGGAGCGTGACGAGGAGGCCATCCGCGCGGCGCTGGCGCTGCGCCCGGCCTACCTCGGAGTGGTGGCGAGCGCCAGGCGCTTCGCCCAGGTGCGCGAGAGCCTGCTGGCCCAGGGAGTGGCGGCGGCGTCGCTCGACTCGATCCGCAGCCCGGCCGGGGTGGCGATCGGGGCCCAGGAGCCGGCGGAGATCGCGGTGAGCGTGCTGGCCGAGATCGTCGCCCTGCGGCACGGCGCCGCGGAGGCACCGCGGACCGCGGAGACCGCGGTGTCATCCGCAGCACCGGAGACCGCGGAGACGCCGGAGCCATCGGAGCCATCGGAGCCATCGGAGACATCGGAGATCAGCGCGACCGCCTCCGGCCAGGCGATCGATCCGATCTGCGGCATGACCGTCGAGACGGCCGGCGCCCGCCACACCGCCGAGGCCGGCGGGCGCACGTGGTACTTTTGCGGCGAGGGTTGCCGCGGGCGGTTCCTGGCCGCGCCGGAACGGTTCGCGGCGCCCCGGCCCGTGGCCGCGGCACCCCGGGGACCGGCGGCACCCCCGGCACCCGGCCAGCCGCGGAGATCGGCGGGAGGGGTGTGAAGCCGGAGATCGTAGAGCTGTTGCAGGCGATGGAGCGGCACGGCTACGTCGCCGATGCGGCCGTCGCCACCGCCGTCTTCCTGGCCAAGGAGATGCGCCGGCCGTTGTTGATCGAGGGCGACGCCGGGGTGGGCAAGACCGAGGTCGCCAAGGTGCTGGCGCGGCTGCTGCCGGCCGAGCTGATCCGGCTGCAGTGCTACGAAGGCCTGGACGTCGCGACGGCGCTCTACGAGTGGAACTACCAGCGCCAGATCCTGCGCCTGCGCTTGGCGGAGCACGAGGGCAAGAGTGCGGCGGAGATCGAAGAGCTGATCTTCAGCCGCGCCTACCTGCTGGAGCGGCCGCTGCTGCGCGCCATCACCCGGCGCGAGGCGCCGCCGGTGCTGCTGATCGACGAGGTGGATCGCGCCGACGACGGCTTCGAGGCGTTCCTGCTCGAGGTGCTCTCCGATTTCCAGGTGACGATCCCGGAGCTGGGCACGGTGCGGGCGGAACACGTGCCCTATGTGGTCCTGACCTCGAACCGCAGCCGCGAGATCGGCGATGCGCTGCGGCGGCGCTGCCTCTACCTCTATATCGATCATCCGACGCTCGACAAGGAGGTGCGCATCCTGCGCGCCCGCGTGCCGCAGGCCGGTGCGCGGCTGGCGGTGGAGATCGCCTGCTTCGTGCAGGCGCTGCGGCGGCGGCGGCTGAGCAAGGCGCCGGGAGTGGCGGAGACCATCGACTGGGCACAGGCGCTGCTGCGCCTCGATCGCGACCATCTCGATCTCGAGACCGTCGAGCAGACCCTGGGCTGCGTGCTCAAGGACCACCACGATCTCCACGACCTGGGCGGCGGCGAGCTCGAGGCGGCGCTGGCGGCGGCGCTCGCGGAGGTCCCGCCACTGCCGGCGGCGCCGGCGGCGGAGGCGGCGGCGCGATGAGCCCATCGGCGGCGGCCTCGGGCATGGGCTCCGGGCTCGTGCCGCACCTCGTGCGGTTCGGGCGCGCCCTGCGCGGCCACGGCGTCGGCGTGGGGCTGAGCGACGAGGCCGACGCTCTCGAAGCAATGTGCCTGGTCGACCTGGGCGACCGCGACGAGGTGCGCCGTGCGCTGGGGGCGGCGATGAAGATCCGGCCGCGCGACGCGGCAGCGTTCGACGAGCTGTTCGCGCGGTGGTGGAGCAAGCGGCCGCCGCACGAGGCTGCCGAGACGCCGCGCCCCGAGCAGCCCCGGTTCGAGGACCCGACGAGGCCGCCGCGGCCGGGGCCGCAGCGGCGGCCCGGCCCGAGACTGGCCGGCCCGGAGTGCCAGCCGGCGCCGGCGACCGCGGCGGCCGGAGCGAGCGAGGTGCCCGCCGGCGAAGAGCCGGGTTACAGCCCGGAAGCCCTGCTGCGGCGCAAGTCCTTCGAGGAGTGCTCGGCGGCGGACCTGGAGGCCATGGAGCACCTGATGGCCCGGCTTGCCCTGCGGCTCGCCACCCGTCCCAGCCGGCGGCGGCTGCCGGCGCGTGGCGCGGTGCGCGGCGAGGTCGACCTGCGGCGCAGCTTCCGGCGCGCGCTGGCCGACGGCGGGGAGCTGCTGTCGCTGGCCCGGCGGCGGCGGGCGATCGAGCTGCCACGCCTGGTGGTGCTCTGCGACACCAGCGGCTCGATGGATCCGCATACCCGCTTCCTGCTCGCTTTCGTGCTGGCGCTGCGCCGCATGGCGCGGCGCTGCGAGCTGTTCGCGTTCAACACCGCGCTGGTGCGGCTCACGCCCTGGCTCCGCGAATCGCGGGCGGCGCCGGGCCTCCCAGGGACGCCGCCCGCGGGCTGGGAGATCGATCGGGTGCTGCGGCGGCTCGCCGCGGACGTGCCCGGCTGGTCGGGCGGCACCAGGATCGGCGAGTGCCTGGCCGCGTTCGCCGGCCAGTGGCTGGACGAGCTGGTCGACGGACGGACCGTGGTGCTGATCCTCAGCGACGGGCTCGACCGCGGCGACGTCGGGCCGCTCGTGGGCGCGATGCGCGCCATCCGCGGGCGGGCGCGGCAGGTGCTGTGGCTGAACCCGCTGGCGGGAGACCGGCGCTACGAGCCCACGGCGCGCGCCATGGCGGCGGCGATGCCCTACGTCGACCGGCTGGCGCCGGCCCACAACCTCGAAGCCCTGGAGCGCCTGCTGCCTCTGCTGTCGGCCTGAAGGGAGCGACGATGGGCATCCCGATCGAGAAGCGCTTCGTCGTCGCCGCCCCGGCGGCCGCGGTGTGGGAGTTCCTCACCGACCCCGCCAAGGTGGCGAGCTGCTTGCCCGGCGCCGCGATCACCGGCAAGGAGGACGACTCGACCTGGGTCGGAACGATGAACGTCAAGGTCGGGCCGGTCACCGCGAGCTACCGGGGCAAGCTGCGTTTCGAGCGCCTGGACGCCGCGGCGCGCGAGGCGGAGATCGCCGCCTCCGGCCAGGAGACGCGCGGCAAGGGAGGCGCCGACATGCGGATGAAGAGCCGCGTCGTCGAGCGCGGTCCCCGCGAGACCGAGGTGACGGTCGCCTCCGACGTCAACGTGGTCGGCGTGCTGGCACAGTTCGGCCGCGGCATGATCCAGGACGTCAGCGACCAGATGTTCCGCAAGTTCACCGAGGCGATGCGACGGCAGCTGGAGGCGGGGGGGGCGCCTAGGGCTGCCGGAGAGGAGACGGCGACTGCGGCGGCTCCCGCGACGACGGTGGCTCCTGCGACGCCGCCGCCTGCCGTGACGGCCACGACGACGGTGGCGACGGCGACGACGACGGCCGGTGCCGGCCGCGAAGTTGTCGAAGCGCCCCAGGGACCCGCCGCGGCGTCTCTGGCTGCCGAGAGGCACGCGGACTCCGTGCCGCCTGCGCCCTCGGCGGCGCCGCCGCCTTCCGAGAGACGTACAGGGTCCGTGCCGCCTGCGCCCTCGGCGCCGCCCCCTCTGCCTTCTCCAGAAAACGTCCTGGACGTAGGTGCGCTCGGAGGCGCCGCGCTGGGCCGGGCGGCAATGCGGACGCTGCGGCGCCCGGGGTTCTGGATTACCTTCGCGGCGGTCGTCTTGATCGTCTACTGGTGGGTGACCCGCTGATGCCTCGCAACCGCTTGCCGGTGCGTGCCGGCGTTGTCGCCACAGCCGCCGTTATCGTGGCCTCCCGGCCAACCGTCCCCTCTCCGCCCACCCTCGGCGCTACCCGCGCCTCCTCCCGGCCAACCATCCCCTCTCCGGTGCCCCTCGCCGCTACCCGCGGCTCTCTCCGGCACCCCTCGCCGCTACCGGCGCCTCGTTCGGAAAGGAGCCATCGATGATTCCCGCAGCCTTCGATTACCACGCGCCGCGGACGCTGGACGAGGCGCTGGCGCTGCTCGCGGAGCACCGCGACGACGCCAAGGTGCTCTCCGGCGGGCAGAGCCTGCTGCCGCTGATGAAGCTGCGGCTGGGGGGGGCCGCGCACCTGGTCGACATCGGGCGCATCCCCGGCCTCGAATACATCCGCGAGGAGGGGGGATCGCTCAGGATCGGCGGCCGCACGCGCGAGGCGGAGCTCGAGCGTTCCGAGCTGATCCACGCCAAGCTGCCGCTGCTCGCCGACACCGCGGCGGTGATCGCCGATCCGCTGGTGCGCAACCTGGCGACGGTGGGCGGCAACCTGGCGCACGGCGATCCCGCCAACGATCATCCAGCCGCCATGCTGGCGCTGCGCGCCGAGGTGGTGGCGACCGGACCGCGCGGCACGCGGACGATCCCGATCGACGAGCTCTTCGTCGGCCTGTTCGCGACAGCGCTCGACGCCGGGGAGATCCTGACCGAGATCCGCATCCCGCTGCCGCCGCCCCGCAGCGGCGGCGCCTACGAGAAGCTCGAGCGCAAGGTGGGCGACTTCGCCACCGCCGCCGCCGCGGTGCAGGTCACGCTGGGCGCCCGCGGTGCGGTCGAGAAGGCCGGCATCGCCCTGACCAACGCCGGTCCGACGCCGGTGCGCGCCGCCGAGGCCGAGCGCTACCTGGTGGGCAAGCAGCCGTCCGACGCGGCGATCGCCGAGGCGGCGCGCCTGGCGGGGGCGGCGGCGGCGCCGAGCGCCGACCGGCGCGGCAAGGTCGAATACAAGCGCGAGATGGCGCGCGTCCTCACCGCCCGGGCCCTGCGCCGGGCCATCCAGCGGGCCAAGGAGCACTAGCCATGGCAAAGCACAAGATCAAGGTCAAGGTGCAGGGCGCCGAGCGCGAGGCCGAGGTGGAATCGCGGCTGCTGCTGGTGCACTTCCTGCGCGAGGTGCTGGGCTTGACCGGCACCCACATCGGTTGCGACACCACCCACTGCGGCGCCTGCACGGTGCTGCTCGACGGCCAGCCGGTCAAGTCCTGCACGGTGCTGGCGGTGCAGGCCGACGGGCGCGAGGTGCTGACGGTCGAGGGCCTCGAGCAGGACGGCAAGCTCCACCCGATCCAGGAAGGCTTCTGGCAGGAGCACGGCCTGCAGTGCGGCTTCTGCACGCCAGGCATGTTGATGACCGGCTACGCGCTGCTCGAGCGCAACGCCGACCCCAGCGAGGCGGAGATCCGGCAGGCGATCTCCGGCAACCTGTGCCGCTGCACCGGCTACGTGAACATCGTCAAGGCGGTGCAGCACGCCGCCGCCGCCGCCAAGCAACGGCGCACGACGGCGGCTTGAGGAGAGAGAGCCATGGCACTCAAAACGACGGCGGAAGTCTGCGGCATGGGCCACTCGATGAAGCGCAAGGAAGACCCGCGCTTCATCCGCGGCCAGGGCCATTACGTCGACGACATCAAGCTCAGCGGCATGGTCCACCTCGACATCGTGCGCAGCCCCTACGCGCACGCCAAGATCAAGGCGATCCACACCGACAAGGCGCTGGCCATCCCCGGCGTGCTGGCGGTGATCACCGGCAAGACGCTCGAGCAGTTCAACCTGCACTGGATGCCGACCCTGATGTCGGACACCCAGATGGTGCTGCCGGTCGAGAAAGTGATGTACCAGGCGCAGGAGGTCGCGGCGGTGATCGCCACCGACCGTTACATCGCGGCCGACGGTGTCGAGGCCGTGGAGGTCGAGTACGAGCCGCTGCCGGTGGTGGTCGACCCCAGGAAGGCCCTCGAGCCGGGCGCGCCGGTGCTGCGCACCGACAAGAAGGACAAGAAAGACAACCATATCTTCCATTGGGAGGCGGGCGACCGCGCCGCCACCGACCGGGCGTTTGCCGAGGCCGACGTCAAGGTCAAGCAGGACATCTACATCCCGCGCATCCACGTGGCGTCGATCGAGACCTGCGGCTGCGTCGCCGACTTCGACCGCGCCATGGGCCACCTGACCGTCTACATGACGACGCAGGCGCCGCACGCGATCCGCACGGTGTTCGCGCTGGTGGCCGGGCACGTCGGCCTGTCGGAGGAGAAGATCCGCATCATCTCGCCCGACATCGGCGGCGGCTTCGGCGGCAAGGTGCCGGTCTACCCGGGCTACGTGATCGCGGTGGCAGCTTCTGTCGTGCTGGGCAAGCCGGTCAAGTGGATCGAGGACCGCATGGAGAACCTGCAGGCCGACTCGTTCGCGCGCGACTACCACATGACCGCCGAGCTGGCGGCGAAGCGGGACGGCACGATGACCGCGCTGCGCATCAAGACGCTGGCCGACCACGGCTATGCCGACGCGGCGGCCAACCCGTCGAAGTTCCCGGCCGGCCTGTTCTCGATCTGCACCGGTTCTTACGATCTGAAGCATGCCTTCACCGAAGTGGATGCCGCCTACACCAACAAGCCGCCGGGCGGCATCGCCTACCGCTGCTCGTTCCGCGTCACCGAGGCGGTGCACGCGATCGAGCGCATCACCGACGTGCTGGCGCAGGAGCTCGCGATGGATCCGGCGGCGCTGCGCCTGAAGAACTTCATCCAGCCGGAGCAGTTCCCCTACAAGTCGGCGCTGGGCTGGGAGTACGACAGCGGCAACTACCCGGCGGCGCTCGCCCTGGCGATGAAGACCATCGGCTACGACGAGCTGCGCCGGGAGCAGGCGGAGAAACGGCGGCGCGGCGAGCTGATGGGGATCGGCATCTCGTCGTTCACCGAGATCGTCGGCGCCGGGCCGTCGAAGGACTTCGACATCCTGGGCATCAAGATGTTCGATTCGGCGGAGCTCCGTGTCCACCCGACCGGCAAGGTGATCGCGCGCTTCGGCACCAAGTCGCAGGGCCAGGGGCACGAGACCACCTATGCGCAGATCGTCGCCGAGGAGCTGGGGATCCCGGCGGCGCACGTGCAGGTGGAGGAGGGCGACACCGACACGGCTCCCTACGGCCTGGGCACCTACGCCAGCCGGTCGACGCCGACCTCGGGAGCGGCGTGCGCGGTGGCGGCGCGGAAGATCCGCGAGAAGGCCAAGAAGATCGCCGCCTACCTGCTCGAGGCGAGCGAGGACGACCTCGAGTGGGAGACCGGGAAGTTCTTCGTCAAGGGGGCGCCGCAGAAGGCCAAGACCATCCAGGAGATCGCTTTCGCGGCCTACACCAACCATCCGCCGGGGATGGAGGCGGGCCTCGAGGCGGTGGATTATTACGATCCGCCGAACTTGACCTTCCCGTTCGGCAGCTATATCTGCGTCGTGGACATCGACCGCGGCACCGGCGCGGTGAAGATCCGGCGCTTCCTGGCGGTGGACGACTGCGGCAACATCATCAACCCGATGATCGTCGACGGCCAGATCCACGGCGGCCTCTCGATGGGCATGGCGCCGGCGCTGCTCGAGGAGATCAGCTACGACGAGAACGGCAACATCTCGGGCGGCAGCTTCATGGACTACCTGGTGCCGACGGCGATGGAGACGCCGAGCTGGGAGACCGCGAAGACGGTGACGCCGTCGCCGCACCATCCGTTCGGCGCGAAGGGGGTGGGCGAGTCGGCGACGGTGGGCGCGCCGCCAGCGATCGCCAACGCGGTGGTGGACGCTCTCGCCCACCTCGGCGTGCGGCACATCGACATCCCGATCACGCCGGAGAAGGTGTGGGACATCCTCAAGGCGAACGGGGTGGCGGAGTAGCGCGGCGGGGGCGCGGAGTAGTGTCCTTGTTGCTAGCCAGGACACCACCATCGATGCCTCTGCATATGTGCAGGTTCGGCTTTGATCCCGCCGCGCTTTGGACTAAGATCGCGCCGACCTGAACCCACGTATGCTCTACCAGATCCTTTTCCTGGTTCTCGGTTGGATCCTGGGCTTGCTCAGCCCCGTTGTTGCCGACTTCTTTACGAAAAAGCGCCGCCTGGCGGAGATGCGGCGCGGCCTGCTCGTCGAGCTGGCTGAAGTGAGGTTCAGCCTAGCCAGCACGACGCTGGCGGTGGCAGGCACGATCGGCGCCTGGGACAGGCACTACCTCGAGTGGTTGAAGTCGGTCCTCGAAGCGTATCGCGGCGCGCGCGACGAGGACCGCAAGCAGCTGCAGGGCACGGTGGCCGGGCTGCTGAACCTGGACGACCAGCAGCTCGACGCGGCGGCCAGGTCGGCGGGATCGCCGGTCTCCCCCGCGCTCAGGAAATACCGTCTGCCTTACCTGGAATCGACGATGGATCAAGTTGCCACCCTGGGTCCGGGTGCGCAACGGCAGCTGCTCGAGATCCAGGCCCAGGTCGGCGTGATCAACGACCTGCTGGACGACATCCGCTTCTGCCTCGGGAAGAGCTTCGATTCGCTCCCTCCCTCCACGCGCCAGGCCATCGACGCCAGTCTGCAGAACTCCTACCGCGCGGTCCTGCACTCCTCGCAACAGACGGCCGACCTGATCGGCAACCTGAAGCTCGCCTGAAGTCTGGGAGGGTCCGGGGCTGGAGGGGGCTTGCCAACTATATCCGTAGCGGTTATAGTCGGCATGGAGATAGATGGCATGACTGAACCTGGCGCGCTCTCGCCCCTGCAGCCGGCGGCATTCCATATCTTGCTGGCGCTGGCGGATGGGGACCGGCATGGGTACGCGGTCATCCAGGAGGTCGAGGCGCGGACCGGGGGCAAGGTGCGGCTGAGCGCGGGGACGCTCTACCGGTCGATCCAGCGGCTGCTCGAGCAGGGGCTGATCGCCGAGGTGAAGGAACGGCCGCTGCCGGAGCTGGACGACGAGCGCCGGCGGTATTACCGGATCACGCCTCTCGGGATCGCGACGGCGCGAGCGGAGGCGCGGCGGCTGGCGCAGCTGGTGGACATGGCACGCGCGCGCGGACTGGCGCCGGGGAGGGCTTGATGATGCGCCTCTACCGGGCCCTGTTGACGGTCTATCCGGCTTCGTTTCGCCGCCAGTATGGGGCCGAGATGCTCGGCATCTTCGCGCGGCGCCGGCGCGAGGCGGCGGGGCCGCTGGCGGTCGTGGGATTGTGGGCGGCGACGCTCGGCGAGGTGCTCGGCAACGCCGCCGCGGTGCACTGGGACCTCCTGCGGCAGGACCTGCGCTACACCGCGCGCGGGGTGCGGCGGGCGCCCGGGTTCGCGGCCACCGTGCTGCTGGTGGTGGCGCTCGGGATCGGCGCCAACACGGCGGCGTTCACGGTCACCGACTTCGTCCTGGTCCGGCCGCTGCCGTTCCAGGAGCCCGAGCGGTTGGTGAAGCTCTGGGAGAGCCGCCCCGGCTATGAGTGGATGGAGCCGTCTCCGGCCAATTACCGCGACTGGAAGCGGATGAGCTCTGCCTTCGAGAGCATGGGCGCCTTCACCGGCACCTCGGTGAACCTCGTCGGCCATGGGGACCCGGTGCGGCTGGCTGGCGCGGAGGTCACCGCGGAGGTGCTGCCGCTGCTCGGGGTGCGGCCGCTTCTCGGCCGCTTCTTCACCGCCGCCGAGGACCGCCCCGGCAGTGGCGGGACGGTGCTCCTGAGCTATCGCCTGTGGCAGGACGAGCTGGGCGGCGACGCCCACGCGCTCGGGCGCCGGGTGACCCTGGACGGCGCGCCCTTCGTGGTCATCGGCGTCATGCCGCGGGATTTCCATTTCCCCGACACGCGGGCGCGGTTCTGGATGCCGGCGCGGCTTCGCGACCAGGACTTCCTCGACCGCAACGACAACTGGCTCGAGGTGGTGGCGAAGCGCAAGCGCGGCATCTCGCTCGCCGCGGCAAGGGCGGAGATGACGGTGGTCGCGGCCCGCCTCGAGCGCCAGTATCCGAAGGAGGACGCGCGCACCGGCGCCCTGGTCATCGGCCTGCGCGAGGAGCTCTCGCAGCAGTCGCGCCTGCTGCTGCTGGCGCTCTCCGGCGCGGCGCTCTGCGTGCTGCTGATCGCCTGCGCGAACCTCGCGGGCCTGCTGCTGGCACGGGCGCTGGCCCGCCGGCAGGAGCTCGAAGTGCGGGCCGCCCTCGGCGCGGGCCGCGAGCGGCTGCTGCGGCAGCTGCTGACCGAGAGCCTGGTGCTCGCGATGCTGGGCGGTGCGCTCGGGATCCTGGTGGCGGGCGCGGCGGTGCCGCTGCTGGCACGGCTTTCCCCGGCGTCGCTGCCGATCGCCCAGGCGCCGGCGATCGACCTGCGCGTGCTGCTCTTCGCCGTCCTGCTCACCGCTGCGACCGGCATCGGCTTCGGCCTGGTGCCCGCGCTGCGCGCCTGCCGCGAGGCCGGCTTCGCGGCCTTGCGGGAAGGGGGTGCGCGCGGCGGCGGCGGGCGCCGGGAGAGGCTGCGCGCCGCGCTGGTCATGGTCGAGGTGACCGCGTCGGTGGTGCTGCTGATCTCGTCGGGGTTGCTCATCCGGGCGCTGTGGCGGTTGCAGGCGACCGACCCCGGTTTCCGCGCCCAGGGCGTGCTGACACTGCGCACCGCGCTGCCGACGCCGAAGTACGCGTCGACGGCCCGCCGGGCGGCGTTCTACCAGCACGTGCTCACCGGTGCCCGCGCGCTGCCGGGCGTCCAGGGCGCGGCCTACGCCAGCTTCTTGCCGATGGTGCATTCCGGCGGCATCTTCCCGGTCGCGCTCGAGGGGCAGCCGTTGCAGCGCGAGGCGGCGACGGCGGCGAGCCTGCGCTTCGTGACTCCCGGCTACTTCGCGGCGATGGGAATTCCCCTGCGCCGGGGACGGGAGGTGAACGAGGCGGACGCCCGCGAGCGTCCTGCCGTGGCCGTGGTCAGCGATTCCTTCGTGCGCCGCTACTGGCCGGACCAGGACCCGCTGGGCCGCCACTTCCAATTCGCCTTCGGCGAGCGCACGGTGGTCGGCGTGGTCGGCGACGTGCGGGTCCGCGGACTGGACCGCAGCAGCGAGCCGCAGGTCTACCTGCCCTACCTGCAGGTGCCGGACGGCGCGCTGGCGTATTACGCGCCGAGGGACCTGGTGGTGCGCTCGGCGGCGAGCGTCGAGGCCCTGCTGCCGCCCCTGCGCCAGATCATCCGCGAAGCGGACCCGGAGCAACCGGTCTCGGAGGTGCGGACGCTGGCCGCCATCGTCGCCGAGCAGACCGCATCGCGCTCGCTGCAGCTCAGGGTGCTGGGAGCGTTCGCCGCCATCGCCTTCCTGCTCGCCGGCATCGGCATCCACGGGCTGCTCGCCTGCGCGGTGTCGCAGCGGGCGCGCGAGATCGGGGTGCGGCGAGCCCTGGGCGCCCAATCGGCCGACATCCTGACCATGGTCCTGCGGAGCGGGGTGCTGACCGCGGCGATAGGCCTGGTCCCCGGCTTGGCGCTCGCCTACGGTGCGGGAAGGGCCATGGAAGCGCTCCTCGCCGGGGTCGAGCCCGGCGACGCGCCGACGTTCGCGGCCGCGGCGGCCCTGTGCCTGCTGATGACGGTGTCGGGCAGCATCGTACCCGCGCTGCGCGCCCTGCGCGTGGACCCGATGACGGTGGTGCGGACGGAGTAGGGGCGGAGGGGACATGGCGGACCTGATCGGGTAGGCTGAGCTGGGCTGAAGGCCGAACAGGCTAGTGCGGGAGCGCTGCCAGCGCCAGTCAATCGAGCTCGGTCCAGTGGAGCCACGTAGCGATACCGGGCTGACTCTTGCCCGAGACGAAAGCGAGGAAATGCATGGGAACTGGAGGCGGGGGTGTTGCCCGCATTCGGCCTCAAGACGGCCCTGAGGGCCAATAACAGTTGAGAATCCCTCTCGGCTTGACAGTGCCCGAGAAGGGAGTAGCATGCTAGCAGATTAGGTGGAACCGTCTATGATGGTGGCGGGGTCAAGTCCATATGGGAAATGTCGACTTGAGCCCGTGCCTGAGGCCGGAGTGAGCCGGCTGCGTGGAAGCACTAGTCATTTCCATGTTTACTGCGAGGATGCTCTCGGGACAGCCGGTGTGCGTCTCGCCGACGGCATCTTGGCTGCATGTGAGGCTGACTACGAGAGGTTCCGAAACTGGTTTGGCGTCACTCCTGCAGGCTTGCCGTTCGAGGTCTATCTCGTAGGTGGCGACTTTGGCGCCAAGCATGCTACCTGCGCCGCGACTAAGATGACCTGCGCCGCCTTCGACGGCCACGATGTCAACTTGGTGAGGATGCTCGTGGCTGCTGAAGAGGTTGAGGTGTTTTCGGCAGCGCTGAATGGCGGCTGGAATTGTGCGACGAGTTCCGGAGAGGGACTCTCGCGAGTTCTCGCGGCGGAGACCGTTCCGAACGGCATCTCCGGATTCGCCACTGCCGCGTGCTGGCTAGACACTCCAGACCGCCCAGACTTCGTCTCCTGCAACTACCCAAACGACGCTCACCTCGTCTCGATCGGATGCTCGACTCTTTTTCTCAACTACCTTAGGTACCAGCTAGGGTTCAGCTGGACGGAGATCATTCGGAAGGGTGGCTCAACGTTGGCGTCGACCTATCACCGCTTGGCTAATCGGATGGACGCGTTCGGTCCCTTCGCAACGCTGCTGGAATCATTTTTCCCACCCGGCGCACGGGCGCTGTTGCTTAGCGACAACCCGTTCCCGCTCCCGCTTGACGCTAACGCTAAACGCCGCGCACCGATGACACTGGCAAGTGTGTGAGTCCTATTCTAAAGTGATAGAGATGGAGTCGCTAGAGAACCTTAGCTGTAAGAAAGGAGCGACAACATGAGCATTGCAACCTTTACGCTGCGCATTCATTTCACGGGGATATGCGCGCTGGTACCGAATGATCCCGATCCCGAGTTGGCAACTAGCATGTACGTTGTACTTCCCGGCTGCGAGAATGTATCAGGCCGTGTCGCCGCGGATGGAAGTGTCCTGCGCACGCACAGGCCGATCGTGCGCTTCCGTGCCTGCAACCTGCTTGGCGTTGAAGGCGTTCCCGGCCTGACCGTGACGTGGCCGATCCACGGCAAGCGCTTGACGATCGCAGCAAGAGGATCAAGTTCTGCCGTCAATGACTTCCATATCGTGACGCAAGGCGAGACGAGCATCTACAACTTGGTCCATCTGGATCGAGTCGCACCTGACTTCGGTATTCTCGACTCCATTCACATTGCCTCCGCTCCATCCGAACTCGTGCAGGCCCAGGTGTTTGTCCAGCAAGGCAGGTTATGTGCGGGGTTGCCGCTTGCGCCCTGGCGGTTTCCAGCGACGCTTGTATCGGAGTCGCTGAGGTTACCGCTCGCTCAGAAAGCCCTGTTGGAGCTAACCGGCCTACATGCCGCCGACCTGGTGGCCGAGTCGTTGCGCGGCGAAGCGAATGAGGTGCTGCGTCTTGCGCCTGGCCTTGGGGACACGGAGGTAGATGGCGAACCAGTCGTTGAGGTGACCATCGCCAACTTCTGCGGTGAAGATAGTGGCAAGAGCCTCGCTCCTCTTCCTGACGAGGACTTCAAATGGTACTTCCAGCTGGTGCCAAGTTCTCTCCAGGAACCACTGAGGACTCGTCTTGACGGGCTGCCGTTGCCGATTCCTTATCCCATCCTGGAAGACAGTCATTTCATTAACTATGGCAATTGCTACCCCGCGGTTATCCACACGATAAAGCGGCTCGTAGACGCGGTCATGGGGAAGGGTGCGCAGGGGGACTAAAGGTCGACCATCATCGCAGTCCACATTGATCGTCAATATTGGGGGACGCACGGGCCGGCGCCGTCATCGTCGGTCTGGGCGACGAGTTCTCGCAGCCGCCGACATCCAGACGATGATCCCGTCGGCCTTGACCTTCGACCCGTCCACCACCTGCGGGCCCAGCCGCACCACCCGGCCTCCCGAGCGATCCGCACCACCTGCACGAACAGCTCCCCAAACGCCTTCAGGTGCTCCTGGCGGAACTCGCAGATCGTTCGATGGGCCGGAAAGTTGCCTGCTGCCAACACCCGGTAGGCCACGTCCTCCTCCAGCTTGCGGGCGATCCGCCGCGACGAGAACGTTCCCGTCGCGTGGGCGTAGAGCAGCACCTTGACCATCATCGCCGGATCGAACGCCTGGTTGCGCCGACCGTCCCCTTCGTAGGGCGCATAGAAGGCACTCCGATCCAGGGTATCGACGGCTGCGGTTATGATTCTTGCCGCCGCACTGCTTCACCGCCGGTGCGTGGGAGGTACCGATGACCACCGCCGCAGCTTCTCGTCTCTCGGTGTCGCTGGCGGACGTGCGCGCGGCGCACGAGCGGATCGCGGGGCGGGTCCATCGGACGCCGGTCCTCGCGTCGCGCCAGCTGGACGCGCTCACGGGCTGCCGGATGTTCTTCAAGTGCGAGCTGTTCCAGCGGGGGGGCTCGTTCAAGGCGCGGGGAGCGTTCTCGCGCCTGACGCTGCTGGCTCCCGCGGAGCGCGCGGGCGGGGTGGTGGCGTTCTCGTCCGGCAACCATGCGCAGGCGGTGGCGCTGGCGGCGCGCGAGCTGGGGATGCGGGCGACGATCGTGATGCCGACCGACGCGCCGGCGATCAAGGTCGCGGCGACCCGCGGCTACGGGGCGCGCGTGGTGCCGTACGACCGGGCCTCCGGGGACCGCGAGGAGATGGCGCGGCGGATCGTGGCCGAGGAAGGGGCGGTGCTGGTGCCGCCGTTCGACGACGACGCGGTGATCGCCGGACAGGGGACGCTGGCGCTCGAGCTGCTCGACGAGGTGCCCGACCTGGACGCGGTGGTGGCTCCCTGCGGCGGCGGCGGGCTGCTGTCCGGCATCGCGGTCGCGGGGCGAGGGGTGCGGCCAGGGCTGCGGGTCTTCGGGGTGGAGCCCGAGGCGGGCGACGACATGAAGCGCTCGCTCGCCGCCGGCGAGCCGGTCAGCGTGCCGCTGCCGGCGACGATCGCCGACGCGCTGATGACGATGCGGCCGGCGGCGCGCACGCTGGCGATCGTGCGGGCGCTGGCCGAGGACGTCCTGACCGTCTCCGACCTCGAGCTGCGCCGGGCGATGGCGCTGCTCGCCTCGCGGCTGAAGCTGATCGTCGAGCCCGGCGGGGCGGCCGGGTTCGCGGCGCTCCTGCATGGCAAGGTCCCAGGGGTCGCCTGGCGGCGGATCGGGGTCGTGCTCTCAGGAGGCAACGTCGACCTCGAGCGATTCGGGAGCCTGGTCGCGGGCCTCCCGTCCTGAAAAGGCCCGCCTAGCGCGACCCGGCCGGAGGGGTGCCCGGAGGCGGCGCCAGGTGCGTGGTGAAGAAGGCGAGGATGCGCTCTTGCAGCGCGCGCTGGACTACCGCGTCGGGGACCATGTGGGTGAAGCCGGGGAGGACCAGGAACTCGTAGGGGCGGCCGGCGTGGAAGAGGGCGTCGGTCAGCTTGAGGCTGTGCATGAAGTAGACGTTGTCGTCGGCAGTGCCATGGATGACGAGCAGCGGCACCCGGAGGTCGGGGCACCAGGTCTCGACCGAGCTGCGGCGGTAACCTCCCGGGTTGGCCTGCGGCAGGCCGAGATAGCGCTCGGTGTAGTGGGTGTCGTAGTCCCGCCAGTCATTGACCGGGGCCCCGGCGACTGCCGCCCGGTAGACGTCGGGGCGGCGCATCGCCGCCATGGCGGAGAAGTAGCCGCCGAAGGACCAGCCGAAGATCCCGGCGCGCGAGAGGTCCATCTCCGGGTACCTCGCCCCGGCCGCCTGCAGGCCGGCCACCTGGTCGGCAAGCGGAATGTCGATCAGGTTGCCCTTGATGGCTCGCTCCCAGGCCCTGCCGCGCCCGGGGGTGCCGCGACCGTCGAGGGTGAGAACGATGAAGCCGTGGTCGGCGATCCACTGGTCGAGCAGGTACGCGCCCCAGGGCTCGCGGCGGACGGTCTGGACGTGAGGGCCGGCGTAGACGCTCACCAGCACCGGGTACCGGCGGCCGGCCTCGAAGGTCCGCGGACGGAAGATCGCGGCGTTGAACGCCAGCGGGCCGAGCTTGGTCAGCTCGAGCTTGGGGAGGAACGGCGGCCTCTCGGAGACGGAGCGCAGCCGCCCGGTCTCGCCGCCGTCCCGGCCGCGCACGCTCCAGCGGCGCTCGCCGGAGAGCAGCGTCTCGGACCATACCGAGGCGCTGCCGTCGCGCGCGAAGACGGCGGCGTGCATGCCTGGCTCGCGGGTCAGCGGGACTGGCGGGCCGCCGCCCAGCGGCACGCGCCACAGCTGCTCCTCTGTCGGATCGGCGCTGGCGACGACGTAGGCGGCGCCGCCGGCGGCGTCGACACCGGCGAGCGCGCGCAGGCCGAAGTCCGGCGGCGTCAGCCAGCGCCCCGGGGCGCCGTCGCGGCCACGCAGCTCGAGTCGGGGCTCCCCGGTGCGCTCGCTGATCCACAGCATGCCGCCGCCGTCCTCGAGCCAGCGGGGAACCGTGGGCGCGAGGTTGAGCCAGGCGGCGTCGCTCTCCACGAGCAGGGTGCGCGTGGCGCCGGTCGCGGGGTCGGCGGCCAGGAGCCGCTCCTCCGTCTGCTCCCGGTCTTGTACCAGGAGGGTGAGAGGTCCGCCGCGCTGCCAGCGCACCGCCGCCAGGTAGGGGTAGCGGGTGCGGTCCCAGGCGACCCACGTCGTTGCACCTCCGGCGGCGGCCACGACGCCCAGCCGAACCACGGCGTTGTCCCGGCCTGGCCGCGGGTAGGGCCACGCGTCGGCCTGGCGCTCGGGGTGCATCGGGTCGGCAATGTGAAAGACCTCGACCCGGCTGGTGTCCGCCTCCTCGTACGCCAAGGCCTGGCCGTCGGGCGACCACCAATAACCCTCGCGACGGTCCATCTCCTCCTGTGCCACGAACTCGGCAAGGCCGTGAGTGAGGGTCGGCGTGGCGCCGGTGGTCAGGCGGCGCTGGGATCCGGTGGCGACGTCGATGACGTGGAGATCGCCCTCGCGGACGCAGGCAACGCGCGCGCCGTCAGGCGACAAGCGGGGATCAAGGGGGTAGCCGCCGGCCGCCGGCAGCTCGCGGACCGTGCCGGTCGAGCGCTCGATCACGAACAGGCGGCCGGAGAGCGGCACCAGGACGCGCGCGCCGTCGTCCGGCAGGGCATAGGACGCGATGCCGCGGGCGGCGAGCCGGGCGCGCTCGCGGCGCGCCTTCTCCTCGGCGGAGAGGCGCTCCTCGCCGCCGCCCAGGAGCTGTTCGGCGCTGGCCAGCAGGCGCTCGTCACCGGCCATGGGGTCGAGCTCGTAGAGGTCCCGCACGAACGAGCGCGGTCCCGAGCGTAGGAAGAGCACCGCCCGGCCGCCGGGCACAACCTGGATTGCTTGCGGCGTGCCGAGAGTGAAGCGCAGCGTCGCCGTGTACTGCTCGAGGAACCGAGGATCCGGGCCGGCAGGTGGAGGGTTACCCACCGTGGCCGCTGGAGCGCTCGCCGGGACGGCCGGCGCCGCCGGCGCTTGGCGCCGGGAGGCGCCGGGCGACAGCAGGAGCGCGGCGGCGCAGGCAAGAGGCGCCCAGGGGAGTCTGGGAGAGCGGTTCATCGCGGATCGGGCGCCGGTGCGCGGCGCCAGCGTATGGCCGCGAGCATCGCCGCGTCAACGGTGAAGAGCTACGGGAGCTAAGGGTAGTGTCCTGGTCAGCAAATCAGGACACTACCGAGCTACGCATAGGGCAGCAGTGGTTGCGGGTCCTCGCGCCGGGCCGCGCGGCGATGCCTCGCCCCGGCCGGCGGATGCGGATCGAGGTGGAGCGGGCCGAGGAGCTCGGCGCGTGTCACGGCGGCGATGCCTTGCTGTCGCGGCGCGCGCCAGGTGCCGGAGAGGGCGCGAAAGGCCACGGTCCTCGCGCTTTGGCCGGCGAGCGATGCCTCCTGCGGCTCGGCGACGAGCAGACTGTCGTCGGGCACGCCGCTCACCACGGCCGGGGAGTGCGTGTTGACGATGACCTGCCGCAAGGGGTTGCCGGCTCCCACCGGCTCGTCGACGTCGGTCGGAATCGCTTGCAGCAGGCGCAGCAGGGCCGGGATGCGCGCCGGATGGATGCCGTTCTCAGGCTCCTCGAGGCAGACCAGGCCGGGCGCCCGCGGGTCGACGGCGAGGACCGCGAGCGCCAGCAAGCGCAGCATGCCGTCGGAGAGGGAGCGCGCCCCATGGGCGACGCCGTCGCGGCCGGTGACCATCAGCGTCAGCAGCTCTCGCTTGGCGTCGGCCTCGACCCGGATCGCGCCGACTTCCGAGCCGAGCTCGCCCAGCTCGCCCAGCTCGCCGATTTCCGCGAGGCGGGCGGCGAGCGCTGCGTAGATCCGCTCCGGTGCCGCCGCCGCGGTGCCGCCGGCTCCCGCGGCGTCGCTCGGCCGGCCGCCGGTGGCAAGACGATGCAGCGTCGCGGCGAGGTGCGCGCCGTCGCTGCCCAGGCTGGTGGGCGCCCGGAAGTCGTCAGGCTCGCGCAAGCTCGACGGCTCGAGCCGCAACAGCTGCCAGGACTGCATCTCGCGCCGGGCCGCCAGCGCCGTCGGGCTCTCGGCGGCGTTGGCGGCCGAGAGGACGGTGCGCGGCAGGCTCTGAGCCGGGACGCTCCAATGACGGGCGCCGCCGCCGTCCTGGTGGAGAGTGACGACGCGGTTGCCGCCCTCTCGCTCGGTGGAGATGAAGTAAGGCGCCCGGCGCGAGCCGGTGACGGCGGATCGCCGCCAGGTGGCGGCGCGGTGCGGGAATGGCAGGTGCCTGAAGGCCTCGCCGAGGTTGATGTGACCCAGCTCCTCCTTGACGATCTCGAGCGGCCCGAGATGCCTGGACGCCGCGTCCTGCCGCCTGGCCAGGACGAGGTGGTAGTGGAGGAAGGTGATGCTCGGTCGCGCTGTCTGCCCGAGATCGTCGACCGCTTCGCCGGACACGATCATCTCGGCCGCGAAGGACATCTCCGCGACGGAGTCGGCGCCGGCGCGCAAGAAGAGACCGTCGACATCGGTTGCCCGCCGGTCCCTGGCCCGGACCGACTCGGCGGCATCGGCGAGCGGGCGGTCGGCGAGGGCGCCGAGGAAGCCCACGGCATCGAAGAGGTTGGACTTGCCGGCGCCGTTGACGCCGGCGACGCAGGTGAAGGGACCGAAGTGGAGATCCAGGTCGAGGAGATTCTTGAAGCCGGAGACTCTCAGGCGCGTGAGCATGCGAGCGTCCCTATCCTACCGCCAACGAGGCGCGCCGAGCGGATGGCCGCCGGAGCGCAAAGACCGGAGGCGCGGAGGCGCGGAGGCGCGGAGGCGGTACGGCGGTTCCGGCAACGGGCGTGGCCGCGTTGCCGGTACATAGAATGCCAAGATATCTCTCGCTTTGGCGTAAAATGCGCTATCATCTTGGATAACCAATGGGGAGGGTGGAAACTCCAAATGAAAAAGTCGAGGCGTCAAACCGGTGCACCGCAAGAGGGGGGAGGAGCGGTAATCTCCCGAGAGATGTCGAAGTCGGAGGGGGCGCGCATCACCGCGATGCTGCAATCGGCCATCCGGCTGTCCAACCTGACCTACCGCGACGTCGAGCGCGAGCTGGGTTGGAGCGTCGGGACGATCACTCGGCTGATGCGCGGCGGGCTCGAGTTCAAGCTCAAGCACCTGCTGAGCATCCTGCGCGTGGTCCACTTCTCGCCCGCCCGCCTGTTCGTCGTGGCCTACCCATTCACCAGGGGGGACAACCCGGCCGAGGACCGCTTGCAGCGGCTGCTCGAGAACATGCACGGCGAACCCGAGACCTGGGAGAGAACGTCCGCGCCGTCCGCCCCGGCACGTCCCAAGCAGGCGGTGACGCAAGAGGACGTCGACTCCATGGTCATGGTGTCGCTCCGCAAGCTGATCCGCGGCGTGGAAGACCGGGCCGAAGGCGAAGCGGAGTAGGGCCCGCGGGCCGCTCCCGCCGCTCGCCCTTGGGGCCGGCGCGAGCGCCCGCATCCTCCGTGTCGCACGCGTCGATCGAGGTCGATCGCTGCGATCGCATCGCTTCGATCGCTTCGATCGCTTCGGGAGCGTCCCGGGTGGCCGCGTGGTTGCCCGGGCCGCCGGCGTGGTGGCGCGCTCTGGCGCCCTGTCGCCCCGCTGCTGTGGCTGACCGCGCGCAGCTCGCCACGCGCCCCGGGGTGGGCGTGATCGGCCCGGGCCGGCCGCCGGCTCAAGAGAAATAGTGGTGGAAGCTGAGCTGGGGATCGTGCTCGGCGGCACGCATGAACTCTGCCATCTCTTCGAGCAGCACGGCGGTGGTCGCCAGTCGGAACTTGACCGTCGACTTGAGCAGCATCATGGCTACCGCCGCCTCGCGCCCGATGTTAAGACCGAGGAAGATGTCGGCGGCCTCGAGCGCTTCGCGGCGCGCATCCTCGTCACGTCCCTGGCGGATGTGCAGCGCCGCCAGGTCGAGGAGAATCAGGCTCGCCATGTACGGGTGGCCGATCTCGGCGAAGCCGCGCCGTGCCTCCTCGAAGTCCCGGTCGGCGCGCTCGGGCTCGTCGATGCCGGCGTGGATGCGGCCTTCGAGCAGCCGCAGCCTGAGGCGCAGGACGCGGCCGCCGTAGCGCCGGTAGAGCGGCAGGTTGCGCCACAGCAGCGTGCGCGCCTCGCGGTACCTGGAGGAGTCGACCAGGAGGTTGGCCAGGTTGTGGACGGCGAGCAGCGCCAGCTCCGGATGGGTGGTGGGGTCGATCAGCGCCAGTCCCTCGCTGAGCAGCTCGAGCGCCTCGTCGAGGCGGCAGGCGTAGCCGCAGTACATGCCCTTCTTGATCAGCGTATCTCCCACCTGGTACGGCTCGCCGAAGTCGCGGTAGACCTTGATCGCGCTGTCGAAGGCGGCGAGGGAGGTCTCGAAGTTGTGGCGGTCGCCGGAGACCTGTGCCTGGATGACGAACAAGCGGGCCGCCATCAGGCGATCCTGGGTGCCCATGCGGAAGAACTCGAGCGCCTCGTTGAGGGCGGTCTGCGCCTCGGCTGGACGGCCGATGACCCGGTAGGCATTGGCGAGCTCGATCGCGGCGCGGCACTGGCAGTCGCGGACCCGCTCGCCGCCGTACCGGCTGGCGGACAGCCCGGCGGCGACGACGGAAGCGAGCTCGCAGAGCTGCACCATCTGCCGCGGATCGTCGAAGCGCAGCGACCAGCTCCGCTCGAGCAGGGCCTCGTAGCCGGCCAGGCCGCGGAGGTGGGCAGGCATCTCGCAGAAACCCGCGACGCCCTTCCGCTCGAGGACGGCGAGCACCTGCTTGACGCGCTTCGACTCGCGGGTGGCCTCGGTGCCGTAGCGGACGACGGACGCCAGCGCGCGATCGATCGCCCGCTCGTAGGCGGCGTCGATTGCCGGCGTCTCCTGCGTCTCCTGCGTCTCCGACACCGCCAGCGCTGCCGCTTCCGCCGCGGGCTCCGGCTTCTCCGAGATCACCCGGTTCGCCGGCACCTGCGGGGATGCCAGCGCCTGCGGCCTGTGCGGAGAGTCCGAGAACCCCGGGGCCTCCGGGACGGCGGCGGGGAAACCGGTGGGAGAGGTCTGCGAGCAGGCGGTGGTGGTCAGCAAGGAGGTCGTCCGCGAGGCGAGGGGAGGGGTGCGGGGCGCCTCGCCTTCACCTGGCGCGCAGCGCTCGCGGCTGGGCCGGTCGGAGGGAACGTCGGATGGACGACGGGGAAAGAGGAGATGCGCGTAGGCGGCGAGAGCGGCGCGGCAGGTCGCGCAGCCGGTCAGCAGATGGCGCACCACGGCGCGCATCTCGTCGCGGTCTAGTCCACCATGGAGCAGCCGCTCCAGCTCCGCTGACGTCGGGTGCTCACCCACGCTGCATCCCCCCGAGGGCGACTCTGATGAGATTACAACATATTCTCGTTTTGGTTACAAAAGCGACGCTGTGAACCTTGCCGGCGGCGCGCTGCCGCCAGGCGTGCAAGCCGGCGAACCGGCCTAGAAGAACGACTTGCTCTTCGGCTTGTTCCGCCCGTCGCTGCTCTGCCCGGCGCCACACTTCGCGTCGTCCGGAGCGCTCGTCACGGTTGTCGTCCAGAAGCCGCGGAACCAGTCCATTGCCTTGGTCCATAGCCTGCTCGCCGGAACGAAGAACGAATCCATGTTCGGGACCGCCGCGTTGGCCTTCGCCGGGACGGCCAGAGTGCAGGCCATCACGACCAGCAACGCCGCGAGAACCCGTGCCCATCTCGAAGGGCTTCTGGACATGAACGCTTCCTCCTCTCCTGCTCCGTTCCTACTCCATCGGGCACCGCGCCGGTCCGCCCCGAACCGGCTCCGGCAGCGGGTCGAGTGCCGGGTCGCCAGGTCCCCTAAAAGCTCCAGCTTCCCCGTCCCCCAGAGGGGGTACCAGAACCAGCAATGGGGAAGACTGTTCGTGAGTATAGCACTACTAGTCTGTCGCGAGAAGGTCAGCGAATGGCAGTTAGTGTCCTGGCCGGATTGCCCTTGCCACCCTCCCTCCCTTTGGGCAAGGGTTCAAGTCTAAACGGCGGCGTGGGACTGCGGCCCTCGCCCAAAGGGAAGGAGGGTGGTAAGGGCAATGTAGCAATTAGGATACTCGCGGGCGGGAAGAGGGGTGAGGCCGTAAAGCGGCGGTAAGGGGCGTTATACTCGGCCGGCTCCCAAGACCCGCTCACCCGCGATGGAAGTCCCCTCTGTCAGCCAGCCGGCCGTTCGCACCGTCGAGATTGCGCCGCCTTCGGCGCGCGCCGAGACCTGGAACGTGTTGCGGGCGGCGGCGCTGATCCTGCTGGCGACGTGGATCTACATCGCCGACACCGCGGCTCCCGCCGGGAGCGGGACGGGAGGGGCGGCGCCGGGCTCGCCGCGGGAGTCCGGGGCGCCGGGGCTGGCCGGCGCGTCGGGACGGGGCGGGGTGACGGGCGCCGACGCGCGCGACCTGATGCCCTATCAGCGGCTGTTCCGGGGCCTTGACGGCGAGGACCAGCGGCTGTTCCGCGAGCTGCAGGAGGGGTTGCTCGAGGCCGAGAACGCACGCTCCTCGACGCGCCGCTGGCCCGCTCCAGGGACGCTAGCCGGTCGGGGCATCCCGCCCTTCGCCGATGCCGCAGGGCGCGGCGGCCGGCGGTTCTACCGCTGGCAGCTGCGCCAGGAGGGCCCGATCGTGAACTATCTCGGCCTGCCGGCAGATCGCCGCGATCCGGCCTTCCTGTTGCTGGTGCAGGAGCCTGATCCGGGGGCTTCGGCGGACGGATCGCTGCCGGGTGGGCCGGCAGGCGGCGCCGGGCCGGCCCAGGGAGCGCGAGCGATCACCGGCGCCGCGGCCGTCGCCGGTGCCGCCGGTGCGCAAGCGACGGACGAGGTGCACCACCGGCTGGCGGACGGGACCTTGCTCCATGTCTCGGTCTGGCTTCGCGAGGCGCCGGCGGCAGCGGCAGGGGCCGGCGCGGCGGGCCGGCCCGTGGCGGCGGACGACGCCGGCCGCGATGCCGGGGTGATCGCCGTGCCTTACGCTCGGGGTTGGACCCAGGTGCTGGTCGGCGCGACGCGGCAGTGAGGGGCGGTGAGCGGTCACGGTCGATGAGGGACGATGACGGGCCATGAGGAAGGAGGCTGCCGAGATGCGTGAGTTGCGGTTCCGCCGCCGATGCGGCGCTCGCGGTGCCCTGGCCGGCGCGGCCCTGCTCGCCCTGCCGGCCCTCCTGGCCCTGCCGGCAGTCTACGGCGGCGCGGCGCTCGCTGCCGCAGCCATCGCGGCGGCGCCGCCAGCCGCGGCGCGGACGGCGGCCGGGGCGGCCAGGGCGCCCGGCTCGGGGCCGGCGCTGGTGATCGGGGTGACCCTGCACCCTTATTACTCGTGGACCCGCAACATCGTGGGCGACCTTCCAGGCTTCGAGGTGCGCCCGATCCTGCCCGGAGAGATCGACGCCGGCGACTACCAGCCGCGGCCGGAGGACATCCGGAAGCTGGCCGATCTCGACGCCCTCGTGGTCAACGGGATCGGGCACGACGACTTCATCTTCCCCATGCTGCGGGCGTCGGGGAACCGCAAGGTCGTCGTCATCCGGCCCAATGACGCGACGCCGCAGATCCGCTCGGCGCACGGCACGGCGGTCAACTCCCACACCTTCATCTCGTTCACCAACGCGGTGCAGCAGACCTATGCCATCGAGAAGGCGCTGGCGGCGCTGCGGCCTGCCGCGGCTCCCGCGCTGCAGCGCAACGCCGAAGCGTACGCGCGGCGCCTGCGCCTGATCAAGGCGCGCGCCGCGGCGAAGCTCGCCGACGCCACGATCACGCGCGTGGTCACCGTGCACGACGGCTATGGCTACCTGCTGCAGGAGTTCGGCCTGGAGGTGGCCGGCGTGGTGCAGCCGGCGCACGGCTTGACACCCTCGGCGGCAGAGCTGCGCGACATGATCGAGCTGGTGCGCCGCGAGCGGATCCGGGTGGTGTTCAGCGAGGAGAGCTTCCCGCCGCAGCTGCTCGCGGTGCTGCGCGGCGAGACCGGAGTGCGGGTCTACACCATCAGCCACATCGCCTCGGGCGCCTATACCGCCGACAAGTTCGAGCAGGAGATGCAGCGCAACGTCGACACCATGATCGAGGCGCTGGTCCCTGCGCTGCGCCGCGCCGCGCCGCATCGCGCCGCATCTCCGCATGGCTGAGCCGGCGGTCCGTCTGGCCGGCGCAGCGGCCGGGCCGCCGCGGGGCGGGTCACCGGCAGGCGCGCCGCTGCTCGAGATGCGCGACCTGTGGGTGCGGCGCGGGGGCGAGGCGCTGCTCGAGCGGGTGAGCCTGACGGTCGCGCGCGGCACGTTGCACGTGCTGGTCGGCCCCAACGGCGCCGGCAAGAGCACCCTGCTCGCCGCCATCCTCGGCCAGATCGACTTCGCCGGACGGATCGTGGCGCATTGGCGCGGCGACGGCCGCATCGGGCTGGTGCCCCAGAGCTTCGCCGTCGACCGCACCCTGCCGGTGACGGTGGCCGATTTCCTCGCTCTCACCCGCCAGCGCCGGCCGGTGTGCCTGGGGATCGCGGCAGCGACGCGGGCCAGGGTGGCGGCGCTGCTGGCGCGCGTCGGCCTCGCCGGCGCCGAGGGCAAGGCGCTCTCCGTGCTCTCCGGCGGCGAGCTGCGGCGGGTGCTGCTGGCGCACGCCCTCGACCCGCTCCCCGAGCTCCTGCTGCTCGACGAACCGGCAAGCGGCCTCGACGAGGAAGCGGTGCGGCGGCTCGAGCAGCTGCTGGTGGCGCTCTGTCGCGGCGAGGGGGTGACGGTGCTGATGGTGTCGCACGACCTCGCGCAGGTGCGCCGGCTGGCAGACCGCGTCACGGTGCTCGCCCGGACGGTCCGCGCGGACGGGCCGACCGCCGACGTGCTGGCCGGCGGGCAGGCGCTGGTTGAGTTGGTGGGGCTGCCGGGGTCGCCGGCAGGCATCGGTCACTGAGACGAGGTGACGGTGTGAGCGAGCGCTTCTACGAGTGGATCGCGGAGCTGGCACGGTCCGGGAGGCTGCCGTCCGACTTCCAGTATCCGTTCATGGTGCGCGGTTTCCTGGCGGTGCTGGTGCTGGCGCCGCTGCTCGGCGGCCTGTCCCACCTGGTGGTGGCGCGGCGCATGGCCTTCTTCAGCGCCGCGCTCGGGCAGGCGGCGCTCACCGGGCTGTCGATCGGATTGCTCGCCGGCGAACCGCTGAACGCGCCGTACGGCGGCATCTTCGGCTTCTGCCTGCTGTCGGCGCTGGGCATGGTGTACGTCAAGCGGCGCTCGGCCTTGCCGCCGGACACCCTGATCGGGGTCTTCCTCGCCCTGACGCTGGGACTGGGAATCTGCCTGCTGGTGGCGGTCACGCGGCGCTTCAACATCCACCAGGTGGAGTCGGTGATGTTCGGCAGCCTGCTCACGGTCACCGACGGCGACCTGGTGCTGCTGGCGGCGGCGGGGCTGTGGGTGGCGGCGCTCATGGTGCGCGAGTACAACGGGATGCTGCTCGACAGCCTCAGCCCGCCGCTCGCCGGCGTGGCGGGGGTGGATTCGGCGTGGGTCGAGTACCTGTTCGCGGTGCTCCTCACCACGGCGATCGTGGTCGGCCTCAAGGTCATCGGCGCGCTGCTGGTCGAGGCGCTGGTGGTGGTGCCGGCGGCAGCGGCCCGCAACCTGGCGCGCGGCACCCGCGCCTACCTGCTGCTGAGCATCGCGGTGGCCTTCCTGGCCGGCGCCGGCGGCCTCGGCATCTCGACGCGGCTGCTGGTGCCGACCGGCGGCGCGGTGGTCCTGGCGGCGAGCCTGCTCTTCTTCGCCACCCTCGGCGTCGGCGCGCTCCGCCAGCGCCGCGGCGCCCGCGACCGGCGCGCGGCGGCGGAGCGCTGAGCGCCGGTCCGGCCGGTCATGATCCGGGCAGCGCGCGCCGCGGCGGGTCGCCCGGCGGCTCGATACCGAAGACCACGTGCCAGTAGGCCCAGGAGCGTGGATCGAAGAGCCCCGGCGGCGGCTTAGCCAGGACGGCGCGGAAGGCGCTCGACGGAAAGTGCCGGCGTGCCACGGCGAGATCCTCGGGCGTGCCGTAGACCATGACGCGCGCGAGCAGGCGCTCCCGGTCCCGCAGCGTCGCCGCCGCCGGCTGCCACCAGACGAGACGGCCGGCCAGGTTCTCGAGGTCGGTCACGGTGCGATGCCTCCAGGCAGGGGTCGAACCTCGGGGATCTGGAGCGGGTCGACCCGGCTCACCGCCTCCGCCAGTCGAGCGCGGACGTCGTGGGATAGCGATAGCAGATCGCCGTCGCCGAAGTAACAGAGGGCCTTCAGGCTGGGCAGCGGGTTGAAGGTCGGACCGTAGACGGCGCCCGCCGCGCCGAGAGCTTCCGCCAGGCCGATCCCATGCTCGAGAAGGTGGCTGACGTCGAGATAGTCCTTGCTCTCGGCGCGGTCCTGCACGACTTTCACCTTGGTCGCCGCGAGGTCCAGCGGCGAGGCGATGCGAAGTCCGGGCAGGCCCTCGACGGTGTCCGGATCGCGCACGCGCCGCAAGCCGAGGCCGCCGAAGAAGGAGACTTGGACCGGTCCGCCGCGCTCGACCCGCGAGACCAGGGTGTTGGGAGAAGACTGCAGGCGGACGGCGCCGCGGAGGAAGGGGACCTCCGCCTCGAGCTCGGGCGGTGAGAAGGGGTGGTTGGCGAAGAAGTCGAAGTCTTCCGAGCTCCGATGCTCGAACCTGAGCGCGAGCGCCGTGCCGCCGTAGAGCACGAACCCGCGCGGCACATCGCCGAGCTCCTCCCACAGGCGCCGCTGCGCGGGCGGCAAGGTGCCAAGCTTTGCCCGGTACATGATGATCCCGCTCCCGGTCCCGCGGAAGCCTACCATCAGTCGGCAGGTCCGGCGGCTGCTATGCTTGGCCCGGGCGGCGTGCCGCGCCGTCGGTTGGAGGACGTTGCGATGGGCGATCCGGCCACCCTGCGGGTGGTGGTGTTGAAGCCGAGCAAGTATGCGGCCGACGGTTACGTCGAGCGCTTCCGGCGGGGCTTCATGCCGAACGCCACGGTCGCCTACCTGCGCAGCTTGACGCCGGCGGCGGGCGGGCCGGCGGCGCGCGCCGTGCACGCCGTCGACGAGTACGTCCACACCGATCTCGACTACCTGTCGCTGCTGCGGCGCGAACCCGGCCGGCGCACGCTGCTCGCGCTGGTCGGGGTGCAGAGCCACCAGCTGCACCGGGCGCTGGACCTCGCGGCCTACGCGCTGGCCCAAGGCGTCGAGGGCTGCGTCGTCGGCGGGCCGCACCCGATGACCTGCGACACCTCGATGCTGCAGGGGCGCGGAGTGAGCTTCGCGCTGGCCGAGGCGGAGCGGGTCTGGCCGGAGATCCTGCGCGACGCGGCCGCCGGCGAGCTGCGGCCGGTCTATGGCGGCGAGCGGCGCTGGCAGCAGGAGCTCGGCGCGGACAGCGTGCCGGTGCTCGAGCCGCCCTCGCGGCGCGACCTCTCGCGCTACGTCGTGCGCATGCTCGGGGTCTATCCGGCTCGCGGCTGTCCCTTCACCTGCAACTTCTGCTCGGTGATCAAGATCGCGGGCCGGCAGGTGCGCAGCGAGCCGCTCGCGGTCACCCTCGCCACCTTGCGCGCCGCCAAGGCGGCCGGGGTGCGCTACATCATGTTCACCTCCGACAACTTCAACAAGGTGCCGGAGGTGGGGACGCTGCTCGACGCGATGATCGAGGAGCGGCTCGAGCTGCCGTTCTTCGCCCAGTGCGACGCGCAGATCTACCGCCAGGAGGAGCTGGTGGAGCGCATGGCGCGCGCGGGATGCTTCCAGATGTTCGTCGGCGTCGAGTCGTTCCGCCGCGCCACGCTTGCCGAGGCGCACAAGCTGCAGAACCAGCCGCGGCACTACGCGCGCATCGTCGAGCTGTGCCGCGCCCACGGCATCTCCAGCCACTTCTCGAACATCCTCGGCTTCCCCGGCGACACCGCGGCCGGCATCGACCAGCACCTGCGCGCCCTGCAGGCGCTGCGCCCCGACGTGGCGTCGTTCTACGTCCTGACGCCGATCCCCGGCACCGAGCAGTACGACGACTTCCTGGCGCAGGGGCTGATCACCGAGCCGAACCTGGACCGCTTCGACGGCGCGACCCTCAACTGGCGGCACCCGCGGCTGTCCGCCGCCGAGCTCGAGCGCGAGCTGTTCCGCTGTTACCGCGAATACTACGCCGTGCCGGCGGTCGCCTCTCGCCTCGCCCACCTGGCACGCATGCCGCGCGACTTCCGCGCCGCCGGTCGCCTCTCCTCGGTGTTCGGCTACGCGGTGCAGTCTCGCCTCGCGGCGCGCCGCCGCACGCACCCGATGGCCGGCGGCGTCGGCCGCGTGCGCCGCGACCGCGCCGCCGACTATGCCGCCCTGCGCCGCGCCCGCTTCGACTGCGACCTGGCGCCCCTGCCGCACAGCCTCTCCCTGTCCGCCGCCGACGAAGCGCTGAACCGCCGCGCGAAGCTGCCGATCGCGCGCGGGGCCTGAGTCGCCGGTCCGGATGGGTTCCAATGCATCAGTGCGCTCAAATATCGAAATTCTTGACGCCTCCAGGCATATGAATTAGCATATTTCTTATGCGAACCACGCTTGACATCCCAGAGAGCCTCATCGAGGAGGCGCGCCAGCTTCTCGGCTTCAAATCGAAGACGGACACGGTGGTGCTCTCGCTGCAGGAGCTGATTCGCAGGCGGCGGATCGAAGAGCTCAAGTCGTTGATGGGCGCCGTCAAGCTGGAGATCGATCTCCCGCGGTCCCGCCGCCGCTCGTGATCTTCGTCGACACCTCGGTGTGGGTGGCCGCCTTACGATCCGCGACCGGAGTCGAAGCCGAGAACCTGCGACGCCTACTGGACCTCGACGCGGTCGCCCTGGCGGCGCCCGTCAGGGTGGAGATCCTGGCCGGGGCTTCGACCGGGGACCGGGCGCGGCTGCGCCGCCTGCTCTCCGCGATCCCGACCTTCTACCCCACGGCAGCCACCTGGGAGCGCCTCGAGTCGTGGCTCGAGCGGGCGGCGGCCGGCGGCGAGCATTTCGGCTTCGCCGACCTCTTGATCGGAGCGCTCGCCGTGGAGCATGGCGGCCGCCTCTGGTCGCTCGACTCGGACTTCCGGAGGATGGCCAGGCTCGGCCTCGTCGAGCTGTTCGTGCCGGCGTCGTCCGGCGCGTAGGCAGCCGGCGCCAGCGCCCGGACGCGCTACACCTGCTCAGGCTCCTGGGGGGCGACCTCGAGCTCGTAGACGAAGCGCGAGCCGTGGACCGCGCGCGCGCGCCAGCTGTGCGGACGTGGGATATCGGGATATCGGTGCCGCCGCATCCCGGACCCCGTTGTAGTAACGTAAAGAGCACGTCGCGCGGAGGCAAGCCCACCTTGAAACCGCCCGCGGCGGGCGGCTCGACGTGGACTCCAGCGCCGTCTATCGCATCGAGCACTCGCGGCATGTCTCGAGACGCGCCACCGATGACGGGCCACTGGGCCACCCGGCGCGAGGAGGCGCTCCGGTGACGGACAGCCGCGATCCCCGGCGCCCTGCCGACCCCCCTGCCGATCCCGAAGGGTCGCGCGGCGGCGGTGGGGAGCGAAGACGGGTCCCGCGCGGGAGGGCCGCGGCCGGCGCCGGTGCATGTGACGGCCGGGGAGGTGCTGGCGGGGCGCTTCGAGATCGTCCGCTTCATCGGCCACGGCGGGATGGGGGACGTCTACGAGGCCGAGGATCTCGAGCTGGGCGAGCGCGTAGCCTTGAAGACGGTGCGCCCCGAGATCGCCCACCTCAAAGGCGCCCTCGACCGCTTCCGGCGCGAGATCCAGCTGGCCCGCAAGGTCACCCACCCGAATGTGTGCCGCATCTTCGACCTGTTCCGCCACCGCCCGGAGGAGGCGGAGGGACAGGGGACGGAGATCAGCTTCCTCAGCATGGAGCTGCTCGGCGGTGAGACGCTCGAGGAGCGGCTGCGCCGCGGCGGCAGGCTGCGGCTGGAGGAAGCCCTGCCGATTGTGCGCCAGGTGGGAGAGGGATTGACGGCGGCGCACGACGCCGGAGTGATCCACCGCGATCTCAAGCCCGCCAACGTCATGCTGGTCCCGTCCTCGGGAGGCCTGCGCGCCGTGGTGACCGACTTCGGCCTCGCCCGCGCCCACGCCGAGGGAGAGGGTCGCGGTGGAAACCTGACCGTGCTTGGCGAGATCCTCGGCACGCCGTCCTACATGACGCCGGAGCAGGTCAGCGGCGGCGACGTTACGGCAGCGACCGACATCTATGCCTTCGGAGCGGTGGTCTACGAGATGGTCACCGGCAGCCCGCCATTCGTCGGCGAGAACCCCTTCTCGGTCGCCTTCAAACGCCTCAAGGAGGCGCCTCCGCCGCCGAGCCTGCGGGTGCCCGGCCTCGATCCCGTCTGGGAGGGCGCTATCCTGCGCTGCCTCGAGCGCTCGCCGGCCGACCGCTTCTCCCGGGCCCGCGAGGTGGCGGAGGCGATTGCGGGAGAGGAGAGAGGGAACGCGCCCTGGCGGCGCCGCCGCCGCCGCGGCGCCCTGGCGATCGCACTCCTGGTGGGCCTTGCGGCCGCCGGCGTCTGGCGGTGGACCGGGCGGCGCGGGCACGAACGGAGCCAGGGCGGCGGCCCTCTGCCGGCCAGCGCTCCCTCCTCGCCACGCAGAGCCGTGGCCGTCTTGGGATTCGACAACCTCTCCGGCAGTCCGGCGACCTCCTACCTGCAGGCCTCGCTGGTCCAGATGCTGCCTTCGGAGCTGGCCGCTGGAGGGCGCCTGCGGGTCGTGCCGAGCGAGGAGATCGAGCGCGTGCGCCGCGACCTGGGCATCACCACCGCCCGCAGCTTCGCGCCGGACACCCTCGCCAAGCTGCGTGAGCGCCTGGGCGCTGACCTGGTGATCGCCGGCTCCTATCTGGCGGTCGCTGCGCCGGCCGGCGGCCGCAGGATCCGCTGCGACCTGCAGATCCAGGATGCCGTGAGCGGGGAGACCGTGGCCACGCTGCAGGAGACCGGGACCGAGGCAGGCTTCCTCGACCTGGTTCCCCGGCTGGGCGAGGAGCTTCGCGCGCGCCTGCATACGGGTCCCCTCTCCGTTGCCGAGAGCGACGCCGTGAAGGCCTCGCTCCCCGCCAACGCGGAGGCCGCGCGGCTCTATGCCCAAGGCGTCGAGCAGCTGAACCGTCTCGACGCGGTAGCCGCCCGCGGCCTGTTCGAGAAGGCCCTGGTCTCCGATCCGAAGAACCCGCTCCTCCATGCCCGTCTAGCCGCCGCCTGGACGGCCTTGGGGTACGACAAGCGGGCGGCGGGCGAGATCAAGCAGGCCGCGGCGCTCGCCCAGGGCCTGTCGTTTGAGGAGAGACGGCAGATCGAAGCGCAATCCCGCGCCACCCTGGGCGATTGGGCGGGTGCGGCGGCGATTTACGGTGAGCTCGCTTCCTACTTCTCGGACAACCTGGACTACGGGCTGCAGCTGGCGCGCGCCCAGGTCCATACAGGACATGCCGCGGACGCTCTGCACACCGCCGACCAGCTCCGCCGCCTGCCCCCTCCGCTCGGCCGCGACCCCCGCATCGACCTCGCCGAGGCGGAGGCGGCCCTGGGTCTTTCCAGCTTCGAGCGAGCGCGCGACGCCGCGGTCCGCGCCGCCCGCAAAGGCGCCGAACAGAGGGCACTGGTCGTGGTGGCCTCGGGCCGCCTCGACGAGAGCAAGGCGCTGCTCTCGCTGGATCGCCTACAAGAGGCCCAGGGCGCCGCCGAGGAGTCGAGCCGCATCGCATCCGAAGCCGGCGACCTCGCCGCGGCCGCCCTGGCGCTCAACAGTGCCGGCGGCGTCCTGTTCGGCCGCGGCGACCTGGAAGGCGCCGAGAGAACGTTCGAGAAGGTCCTCAGTCTCAGCCGCCAGATCGGCAACGAGAAGCTGCGGGCCTTTGCTCTCGGCAACCTGGGGGTCTGCCGCCGCCGCCAGGGCGATCTGGCAGGGGCCCGCCGCAGCTACGAGGAGGCCGGGTCTGTCTTCCACAAGGTTGCCGACCGGGGGCACGAGGCTGCCATGCTGGAGAACCTGGCGGCGATCTTCTCGCAGGAAGGCCGTGGCGCGGAGGCACGGTCGCGCCACGGCGAGGCCCTGGCGATCTACCGCCAGCTCGGCCAGCGCAGCGGAGAGGCGACCGTTCTGCTCAACCTCGGGTCCTTGGAGCTCGAGCAGGCGGATCTCGCGGGGGCGCAAGCGCTCCTCTCGCGCGCCGTGGCGATCTATCGCGAGATCGGCGAGGCGGGAGGTGCAGTCGAGGCCCAGGCGGCGATCGGCCAGGTGCTGATGCAGCGGGGCGACCTCGCGGCCGCGGGGCGTCTGCTGGAGGGGGCCGTAGCCGAGGCCGACCGGGTGGGCGAGAAGGGGACGGCGGCCGCCTTGCGCCTCATGCTCGCCGACCTCGAGCTGGGCAAGGGGCGTGCCCCGCTGGCGCAGGCCTATGCCCGCGCCGCGCTCGAGCAGTTGCGCGGCATGCACACGCGGGACCAAGAGGCCGAGGCCGGAGCGCTGCTGGCGCGGGCGCTCCTCGCTCAGCGCTCGATGGCGGAGGCGCGGAGCGCGATCGATGAGGCCGACCGGCTCGCGGCGCTGAGCCTGGACCCCGCAGTGAGGACATCGGTGGCGCTCGCCAAGGCCAGCGTCGTCGCGACGGCAAGGCCCGAGGAGGCGATGCGAATTCTCGACGACGCCCTCGGCCAGGCCCAGGCGGCGGGGCTCGGGCAGAGCGCCCTCGAGCTGCGCCTCGCCATGGGCGAGATCGAGATGGCAAGCCCGCGCGGCGACCGCGGCAGGCCGCCGGCCGCCTTGCGGCTCTCGAGAAAGAGGCCAGAAACCACGGCTTCCGGCTGATCGCAGACCGGGCCGCCAAGCTGCTGGCGTCCGGCCGCTCCGCCCCCGGTTAGCGTTAGCGCTCCAGAGGTGTACAAGTCCCCCGGGCGGCCTGAGTCCTTTGGTCATCGATCGCCGGAGGCGGCGCCGGTCGCATGGCCGCCTGGAAACTCAATGCCGGTCCGGCCCGCGCATGCTGCCAGCGGCCGCACCCGCGGCGAGGCCGGAGTCCCGCCGGCGTAGATCACCCTGGGGTCGTGGTTTTCACTCTCGAACGAGCCCCATCGGCAAGAACGAACAGCCAGAAACCCTCCTTCGGACGTTGGGTAAGGTCCAGGAGGGCACAGGTGCCCCCGCGGCCCGGCGGGTGTACACTCGGCGCACGGAAACACGAAGCCGCGGGATGCTGGCGCCGAGGTGGCACACCCGGCGCTTGGTGGCATGGCTGGCGCTCGCCGCCACGACCGGGGGAGGCGTGGCCTGCTCGGGTGGGCCTGGCGGCGGCGCCGAGCCGCTCCGCCTGGTGTTCCACAGCGGTCCCCAGGGGCTCGATCCGCATCTGCACGACGAGCTCGCCACGCACTGGGTGCTGGACAACGTCTATGACTCGCTGGTCACCTTCGACGTGGACATGCACGTGCGGCCGGCGCTGGCGGCGGGTTGGGACAACCCCGACGATCTCACCTGGCGATTCCGGCTGCGCTCGGGCGTCCGGTTCCATGACGGCCGGCCGCTGGGGGCGGCGGACGTGGTGGTGAGTCTCGAGCGTGCGCGCTCGCATCCGCGGAGCAAGATGTCGGGCTACCTGGTCGAGGTGGCGGCGGTGCGCGCCGTCGCTCCGCTCACGGTCGAGGTGCAGACGCGCCGGCCGTACCCGATCCTGCTCAACAAGCTGACCTTCATCGCCATCGTGCCGCGCGACTCGCCGCCGCTGATCGCGCGGCCGGTGGGCACCGGTCCGTACCGCTTCGTCTCCTACGAGCCGGGCCGCAGCGTCGAGCTCGCGGCCTTCGACCGCGGCCGGACGCTGCGCGAAGCGGGCGAGCCGCGGGTGAGCATCGGCTTCGAGAGCGATGCGGCGAAGCGCGTCGAGCGCCTGGTCTCCGCCAAGGCGGACCTCATCGCCGAGCTGCCATACAGATTCGCCGACCGGGTGCAGGCGGCGCCGGGCTGCGCGGTGCGCGCGGCCGGCGGCCTGGCGGTCGACTACCTGCAGCCGCGGGTGGACGCCCCGCCGTTCTCGGACCCGCGGGTGCGCCAGGCCATCAGCCTGGCCGTGGACCGCGAGGCGCTGGTGCGCTCCATGCTGCACGGCCGCGGCGCCCCGGCCGGCCAGATGGTCGGCCCCAAGGTGTTCGGTTATGCGCCGGAGATCCGGCCGCCGCGCCGTGACCTCGTGGCGGCTCGGCGGCTGCTCGCCGCGGCCGGCTACCCCGGCGGCCTCGACGCCGCCATCGAGTACCGCGACGGCCAGGACATCGCCCCCTTGCGCGCGCAGCTGGCCGAGGCCGGTATCCGCCTGCAGCCGCGGCCGCGGCCATGGAGCGAGCTCTACCCGCGCCTGCTGCGCGGGCAGGTGGCGTTCTACTACGGCAGCTGGCAGTGCGCCTCGGGCGACGCCAGCGATCTCTTCGACAACAAGATCCACACCCGCGATCCGGCACGCGGCTACGGCGACAGCAACTCCAACGGCTACGCCAACCCGGCGCTCGACAAGCTGATCGAGAGCAGCGGCGCCACCCTCAACATGAACGAGCGCCGCCGCATCCTCGAGAGCGCCATGCGCCTGCTCGCCGCGGACCTGCCGTTGATCCCTCTCGCCGTCCCCTACAACCTCTACGGCGTCCGCACGGACCTCGCCTGGGCCCCGCGGCTCGACTCCCGCATCGCGGCCGCCAACATGCGGCGGGTGGAGGGGTAGTTGGCGGACGCGCGCGTGCGCAGGATCCGCAGCCTGCGGCTCCGTTTCGTGCTCGCCATCGCGACGCTGGTGGCGCTGGTGCTGGTGGCCAACAGCCTGGTGCTGGCGCTCGCCAACCGCCCCCACCTGCGCGAGGACCTCGAGAACCGCGCGCAGGCCTACGCGCGGCTGTCGACGGCGCAGCTCTGCAACGCCTACGAGACCTACTATGCCAGCGGGTACAGCAAGTTCCGCGAGATCGTGCAGGACAAGATGCAGCTCGAGCCCGATCTCGCCCGGCTGGCGATCTACGACACCGGCGGCCGCGTGCTGTTCGATTCGCGGGAGCTTGGCAACGAGCTCGGCGAGCCCGGCGAGCCCGTCGATCGCGGTGATCGCGGCGGTGATCGCGGCCAGCGCGCCGGCCGCGCCGATGGCCGGCAGGCGCCCGCCGCCGCCGGCGAGCGGCTGCTGGCGGCGGTGCAGGGCATGGCGCCGAGCGCCTGGCAAGCCGACGACGGCCGGACCTACGTGGTGGTGGCGCCGTACGTCGAGGAGTGGGGGCGGCACCGCTACTCGGTGGCCTTCACCTTCAGCTACGACAGCCTCCGCCTGGCGGCCCTGGCGGCGGGCTGGCACATCTTCTGGCTGTCGGCGGGCTCGCTCGCCCTGGGCGTGGCGATCGCCATCCTGCTGGCCGCGCAGAGCGTGGGTCCGATCGAAGTGCTGACCCGCGGCGCGCAGGACATCGCCGATGGGCACCTCGCGCGGCGCATCGAGCTCGCGACCGGCGACGAGTTCGGGGTGCTGGCCGCGACCTTCAACCAGATGGCGGAGAAGCTGGCCCGCACCATCTCCGATCTCGAGACCAGCAACCGTACCTTGGGCCAGATGAACCTCGACCTGCAGCAGATGGACCGGATGAAGAGCGACCTGCTGGCGAACGTCAGCCACGAGCTGCGCACGCCGCTGACCGCCATCCAGGGCTACACCGAGGCGATGGACGAGGGCCTCCTGGGCGAGGTCACCGGGCAGCAGCGCGACGCGTTCAAGGTCGTGCAGCGCAACTCCCGCCGCCTGATGGGGATGATCGATCAGCTGCTGGCCTTCTCCCGCCTCGACGTCCCCGACGCGCTTGGCTCCAACGAAGCCGGCGGCGCCAGGCTCGCCCAGACCGCGTTCGACCTCGCCGAGGTGGCGGCGCAGGTGGTGGGAAGCGTGCGCGCCGGCGACGGCGCCGCGCGCGACCTGCGGCTCGAAGTGCCGTCAGGCGCGGGCGGGCTGCCGCCGGTGTGGGGCGATCCGGGGCGCATCGGGCAGGTGCTCGAGAACCTGGTCACCAACGCGGTGAAGTTCACCCCGGCGGGCGGCGAGATCCGGGTGCGCCTCAGCCGGTGCGGCGAGGAGGCGGAGGTGGCGGTCGCCGACCGCGGCATCGGCATCCCGCCGGCGGCCAGGGCGAGGATCTTCGAGCGCTTCTACCAGGTCGACACGTCGTCGACACGCGCCTATGGTGGGATGGGGCTGGGCCTCGCCATCGTGCGCGAGATCCTCGCCGCGCACGGACGCGAGATCCAGGTCGAGAGCGAGGAGGGCAAGGGCACCACCTTCCGCTTCACGCTGCCGCTCGCCGGCGCCGGCGCGGGCGCGGTGCCGGCGGCCGAGGCGGCCGAGACGGGCACGGTGGCCGAGGTGGGCACGGTGGCCGGGACGGGCACGGTGGCCGAGGCGGCCATGGTGGCCGAGACGGCGATGGCGGCCGGGCCGCGGGAGGGTGCCGCGTGAGCAAGATCCTGGTCGTCGACGACGAGGAGGACGTGCTCGACGTGCTGCGGCTGGTGCTTGCCAAGAGCGGCTACGAGGTGCTCTCCGCGACCTCCGGGATGGCGGGGCTGACGCAGGCCGAGAGCCAGCTCCCCGACCTGATCGTGCTCGACATCATGATGCAGCAGATGGACGGCTGGGAGGTGCTCAAGCTGCTCAAGCTCGACGAGCGCACCTCGAGCATCCCGGTGGTGATCCTGTCGGCGCGGGCCGAGCCGAAGGACAAGATCCGCGGCCTGCAGGAGGGCGCGATCGACTACGTGACCAAGCCCTTCGCGGTGCGCGAGATCCTGACCAAGGTCGCCGCCCTGCTCGGCCCACCGCCGCCCCGGACGGAGGGCCGCGAGTGAGCGACCAGCAATACTGGGAGCTGCGCGCGGAGTGGCTGAAGCTGCGCGGCTATCTCTTCGATCCCAACACCGGCCTGCCGGCCCTGCCGGCGGTGATCGAGGACGTCCGCAGACGCCTCGAGGACGGCGAGCCGATGGGCCTGATCTATCTCGACCTGGCGAGCGGCGAGCGGCTGGAGTCGATCTGCGGCTGGCAGACCTACGACCGGCTGCTCAAGCAGGTGACCACGGCGCTGCTCGAGTTCCGCGGCCGCTCGCTGACGCCGCGCGACGCCGTGGCGCTGACCGGGGTGCGCGGCGACGAGTTCCTGATCTTCGTCGGTCCGCGCGACGGGCAGGGGCTCGACGAGCGCCGGCTGACGCGGCTGCGCGAGCGGTTGTCGGAGGAGCTCTACGGCCGGCTGCGTCTCGACATGGACAGCGAGATCCCGCAGGGCATCGCGGTCTCCTGTGGCAGCGCGCTGGTGCACACCGACCCGACGGTGCGCATCGAGCGCTCGATCTACCAGTCGATCGAGGAGGTGCGCACCATCTGCCGGCGGCAGCGCGAGCGCCGGCACGGCCTGCGCCTGAACGAGCTGCGCCGCATCCTGGCGACGCGCGACGTGCTGATCCGCTACCAGCCGATCGTGCGCCTGGACGACGGCATCATCCACGGCTTCGAGGCGCTGTCGTCCGGCCCGCCGGGCGACATCTTCGAGAACCCCGAGATGCTGTTCTCCTTCGCCGAGGAGACCGAGCAGATCGTCGAGCTCGAGCGCCTCTGCCGGCTGCAGGCGATCCGCGGCGCGGCGCGCCTCAACGCGCCGCAGAAGCTGTTCATCAATTGCTCGGCGCATGGCTTCGTCGATCCGGACCTGGTGTCGGCGCCGATCCTCGAGGAGGTGCGCCAGGCGGGGCGGGATCCGCGCGACATCGTCTTCGAGGTCACCGAGCGGGTGGCGATCACCGAGTGGAAGGAGTTCCGCGCCATCCTCGCGGCCCTGCGCGGCATCGGCTTCTCGATCGCCATCGATGACATGGGCGCGGGGTACTCCTCCCTGCAGACGGTGGCCGAGGTCGAGCCCGACTACCTGAAGTTCGACATCTCGCTGGTGCGCGACATCCACCTGTCGCCGATCAAGCGCAACCTGCTCGAGACGCTGGTGGTGCTGGCGGACAAGATCCACGCCCAGGTGATCGCCGAGGGGGTGGAGAGCGCCGAGGAGTTCCACGCGCTGCGCGCCATGGGCGTGATGTTCGCGCAGGGCTTCTACTTCGCCGTGCCGGCGGCGCTCACCGGGCCTGCGCCGCTCGAGCTGCCGGAACATTTCAGGGCGATTGGCGAATCGGCTTAGAACCGAGCGGGACATTAGCCCGCATTTCTCATGCCGGTTCGTCGCGAGGCGCCGCCAACGGGCTCGAGAAATGCGGGCTGGCTTCAGCGCCGGCGCATCTCCCGCGCCAGGAGATAGCCGTCATGGCGCGGCTGCCAGACGAGGTCGTCGCGTGCGCCGAAGAGGCTCCAGGGCACGTAGAGGGGGATGAGGGCGTAGTCCTGCATCAACAGGTGCATGCAGTGCTCGAGCTGGGCGCGGCGGGCGAGCATGTCGAGCGTCGAGCCGCTCTCCTCGATCAGCGCGTCGAGCGCGGCGTTGTGGTAGTCGCCGAAGTTGCCATCGCCGTATCCTCGGGCCGCGTCGCGGCTGTGAACCATGGCGTCGAACAGGTCGCTGGCGTCGGCCGAGGGAGCGAGGATGGCGCCGAGGTAGAACTCGACGCGGTGAGCGAGGAGGCGCGGATAGAGCTCGGCCCACGGCCGCTCGACGAGACGCAGCCGGATGCCGGCCTCCGCCAGCTGGCGCCGGATCTCCGTCGCCTGGCGGCCGGGGCGGAACTCGAGGTCGAGATCGATGCCGCCGGGATAGCCTGCCTGCGCCAGCAGGCGCCTGGCGGCGGCGAGGTCGCGCGGCGGCGGCCCGATGTCGGGGGCGTAGCCGAAGACGCTGCGGCCGACCATCTGGCCGACGGGGTGACCCTCGCCGCGCAGGATCGCCGCGACCAGGACGGGACGGTCGAGCGCCAGGTGGATGGCGCGGCGCACCCGGACGTCGGAGAGCGGCGGCCGCTGGGTCTTGAGCTGCAGGAAGACGACCGTCAGGCTCTCCTGCTCCAGCACCCGGCAGTGCGGCGTGGCGCGGATACGCTGGAAGTTCTCCGCTCCGGGCTCCTGGATGAGGTCGAGGTCGCCGCCAAGCAGCCGCTCGACGCGCGCGCGCTGGCTCGCGACCGGCAAGAAGTCCACCTGGCTGACGGCGGACGCTCCGCCCCAGTAACCGTCGAACGAGCGCAACGCGAGGCGCACGCCCGGCTGGTAGGAGACCAGCCGATAGGGCCCCGTGCCCACCGGTTGGCGGATCTCGGGCGGTGAGCCGGCGGGCACGATGAGCACGAACGCGAGCTTGTTGAGCAGGATGGCGTACGGGCGGCGGGTGGTGAGCTCGACGGTGTGGCGGTCGCGGGCGCGCACCTGGTCGACCGCCACCACGTAGCTGCCGAAGCCGCTCGCGGGGAGGGTGCGCGCGCGCTCGATGCTCCAGACGACGTCGGCGGCGGTCAGCTCGCGGCCGTCGTGGAAGCGCACGCCGGGGCGCAGGTGGAAGACCCAGGTCAGATCGTTCGGGTTCTCCCACGAGGCGGCCAGCGCCGGGCCGATGCGCATCTCGGCGTCGAAGGCGGTCAGGCCCTCGTAGAGGTTGCGCATCACCGAGTAGGTCAGCGCCTCGTTGCGCAGGTGCGGGTCGAGCGTCAGCGGATCGCTGTGCAGCGCGATGCGCAGCGGGCGGGCCGGCGCCGGCGCCGGCCGGGAGCAGCCAGCGGCGCCGGCCAGCAGGCACGCGAGGGAGGCGAGAGCGCCGGCGCGGCGCCGCGCGAGCGCGGATGAGAGGATCTCCACGGCGTATTCCCCCTCCGAGGCCGGATCGCTGGGCTTGAACGGCGGAAGTCTAGCACCGGCCGCTCAAGGCCGTGGTTCGGGCTGCCGGCCGGCTGGCGCGGTACCGCTGGAGCGGACCCCGACGTCTCCCCCCCGCCAAGAGGTTCCTCCTAGGAGCGCTGCTTGTCGCCGGCGGGCGGGGCTTCTCGGCGGCGCCGGATGGCGGCGCGGGCCTGGTCGAGGAGGGCTTGGGCGGCGGGATGGCCGGGCACCAGCTCGAGCGCCCGCACCAGCTTGCGGATGGCGTCCTCGTGATCGTCGACCTGCATCAGTAGGCGGGCGTCGCGCAGCAACCCTTCGGCGGGGCCGGCGGGGCTGGTGGGGCCGGAGAGGTTGGCGCGATCGGCGCGATCGGTGCGGCGGCGGTCGGCCTGGCGGGCCAGGGCGGTGTCGGCTTCGGCGATCTGGGTGCGCAGGTCGGGCGCCTTGTCCGCCAGTGCGCGCGCCTCCTCGAGCGCGCCGCGCGCCCCGCCCAGGTCACCGGCCGCGGCCAGCCGCTCGGTCCGCGACAGGATCTCCACGACGTGCTGCGCGACCGCCTGCCGCTTGTGTTGCTCGAGGCGCTCCCACTGCTCGCGCAGGGTGGGCGCGGCGCCGAAGCGCTCGACCGCCCAGTCGAGCAGCTTGGAGGCCTCGTCGAGCTCGTCGCGCTCGAGCTTGGCGCTCACCGCGGCGACGGTCTGCGCCAGCTTCTCGGCGCGGCGGCGCTCCCTCTCCCGCTGCGCGGTGGCGACGTCGAGCTCCTCGGCGAGCTCTTGCACGGCCGGGTTCTCGGGCTCGAGGCGCCGCGCCGACGCGACCGTCTCGAGGGCCTGGTCGAGCTCGCCGTTGGCCCACAGCAGGCGGGCGCTCATCAGCAGCGCCCCGACCTCGGCGAGCCGCACCTCGGCGCGCAACGCGGCGAGCCGGTCCTGCAGCTGCGGCCAGGCCTCGGCTTCGCCGAGCTCGGCGGCGGCAGCGGCGAGCAGGGTGGCACCGCCGTCGAGATCGCCGCGGTCGAGCCGCTTGCCGATCTCGGCCGCCTTGCGCGCGATCTGCGCCGCCCGGCGCCGCTCCTCGGAGCGGCGGCGCGAGGCCTCGTCGATCTGCTCGCGCAGCTCCCGCACGTCCGGGCTGGCGGGCGCGAGGCGCTCGGCGCGCCGCAGCAGCTTGCCGGCTTCTTTCAGGTTCTCGCTCGCGGCGAGCGCGCGCGCATC
>DATDGZ010000307.1:0-5586 GCA_036521795.1 Thermoanaerobaculia bacterium
GGCCGCCCGCGGGCGCCGCGAGCTCATCGTTCGGCACCAGCCGGTACTTGGCGTCCTCGGGGGCGATCGGCCGCGCTCCGGTGAGCTTGCCGCGTGCCGGATTGAGGAAGCGCAGCTCGACCGACCAGCCCTCGAGCCGCACGCTGCCCATGCCGCGCGCCTTGCCGCCGCCGATCCGCAGCATGCCGCCGTCGAGGTCCTGTAGGGCGGCGAGCACCAGGCCGAGCTGCCAGAGGGAGAAGTTCTCGCCGCTCACCTGCAGGTCGAAGGCGCCGCCCACGAAGACCTCGGCGTCGTAGAGGACGCCGGGGCTCGCCGCCTGGGACTTGCGGTCGATACCGACACCGGTGCGCACCTCGGTGCGGTTCGCGGCGGCCGCCTCGCCCGCCGCCGGGTAGGCGTCGGCGACGCGAAAGCGTCCCGCCACCTTGAGCGAGCCGAAGGTGAAGCAGGCCGCGCAGTTGTCGCCGTGCGGGTAGCGCACGAGGTCGGGCGCCGGGTCGCGGCGCGCGCCGCAGCTCTCGCGCACGCGGGTCGGGTCGCAGGCGAACCGGTCGCGCGAGCGCAGCAGCCGCTCGCAGTGGGAGCGCAGCACGCCCTTGAGGCCCGAGCCCGCGAGAAAGACGGTGCTCTCCCCGTCGCGGCGGGTGCGCTGGAACTCCATATCGGCCACACCCGGGTCGATGCCGACCGACTGCGCGCGCACAAGGAGCGGTCCGTCGGGCCGCACGCGCGCCTGGATCTGGGCCAGGTTCTGCAACGTTTTGAACATGGGTCGTCGTCCTCGCTGCGCTCAGGGCCGCGATGGGCCGATCGCCTTGGCAAGCCGCTCCAGGAGGATCAGCCAGTCGGCCAGCCTCTCCTCGACCGGGCCGAAGGTGGCGCCGCCGTTCGGCGCCGGTGGCCGGCCCAGGATCTGCGCGGCGTCGAGCAGGCGCGGCGCGGTCACGTCGACCCGCACCCACCCGAGGCCGCGCGCGGACTTGCCGCCCAGGAGCAGCGCGCCGTTATCGAGCATCCAGAGCGCCTGGGCGAGCAGGCCCAGCTCGTGGTCGGCGGGGTTCTTGAAGCGAATCGCGCCGCGGAAAGCGGTGCCCGCCGGCACCACCTCGAGGTCGAACTTGATGCCCTGGGCCGCGGTGCGGCTGTCGCGGTCGATGCCCACGCCGTCGCGCAGCTCGACCGCGACCCTGCCCTCGCAGGCGGCGTCCGCGATCTGGAGCCGCGAGGCGTAGGAGAAGCCCTCGCTCTCGCGCGCCGCCGCGCCGAAGAGCCGCTCGGCGACCGTGAGGGCGCGCCACCGCGGGAGGATCGCCTCCTCCTCCGGCTGCAGGCCCGAGGCGTCGCCAAGCCTCCGGATGAAGGCGTCGAGGCCGAGCGTGGCGCACACGCCCTCGACGCCGGTGCGCAGGATGCCGCGCAACGAGGAGCCGGGCACGAGCGGCCGCCCGGCGGCGTCGCGCAGGATGGGCTGGTCGCTGCCGCCGAAGTCGTTGCTCTTGCCGGCGCCGATGTGGAGGCCGGTGCGGCAGGTGAGGCGCAGGTCGAGGAGCGCCAGGCGATCGAGCCTGCCGTGGAGGCGCGGGCGGAACTCTTGGGCGTCCACCGCTCAGCGCCTCGCCTCGGCGCCGGACCGCGGCGCCTCCACCACCTCGCTCAGGTAGACGTAGTGCCGGACGAGATAGCCGAAGAAGCTCAGGAGCGCGCGACGGCGCAGGTCTTCGTCGGGGTAGCGCTTGCCGATCTCCTCGAGCACCGCGACGAGGTCGTCCACGATGAGCTGCCAGAAGGCGCGGGTCGCGCGGCGGCCGCTCTGGTAGCGGACGAAGTTCCTCAAAACGGTGATCTCCGACTCGCTCTGGGCGATCTGCAGCAGGTTGCGCAGCTGGGAGGTCTGGCCGCGGAAGGCCCGCTGACCCTTGGCGTTCGTCAGGATCTCCTCGGCCTTCTCGACGAGCCATTGCTTGTCCAGCGATGAGAGATTGGCGGTCACGGTCGCTCCTCCGCAGCGGGGCTGTAAGGTACGAAGCGGCCGCAGCCGCTCCCGAGGCGCTGGCCGACGCCTCGGCGCAGGACCGGCAGCCGCGCGGCCAGCGCGGCTAGGCGCTCCGGGGTCAGCTCGTAAACGAAGACGCTGCCGGCGCCGACGGCGAGCAGCAGGGCCTTGAGCGGCGGGCGCCCGGGGATCTGGTCGTAGCCGCCCGAGACGTCCGAACGCAGGAAGGTGCGGACGGGCGCGGCGCCGGCGAGGTCGGCGGCGCCGAGGGCCGGCTCGGCCAGGGGGTGGGTGACGGCGTCGGCCGAGGGCACATAGTCCGAGGCGGCGAGGAGGGCGACGGGGACGGTGGCGGCATCGGCGCCCGGGGAGCCCGGGGTGCCCGGCGCTTCGCCCGGCTCTGCCGTGGCCCCGAGGCCGGCGCGGCGCGCGAGCTGGGCCGCCTCGCGCTCGACCTCGCGCCCGAGGGCAAGGAGGCGATCGCGGGACGGCGCCGGGTCGGGTTCCGCCTCGAAGCGCAGCTCGGCGCGCACCTGGCCGAGGCCGTGGTTGCGGCCGGCGCCGACGAGGAGCGGGAGGTCCGCGAGCTGCTCGAGGCCGCGCAGCGCCTCGGCCGCACCCTCGGCCGGCCACTCGAGGTGCGACACGAAGCGGGCCGGGCGCCGGGGGGCGTTGCGGTCGCGCCCGGCCAGCCACGGCTCGATCTGCTCGATTGAGAACAGGCGCTCGTCGGCGGCGACGCCCTTCCAGCGGTCGATCGAGACGCGCGTGCGGGTGCCGCGCACGAGACCGGCCGTGGGCCGCGCCCCGACGGGGTCGAAGCGGTCGGTGCTGTCGTCGGCACGGAGGTAGAGGCCGCGCGCGGCGAGGCGGCGGTTGACGCGCTCGCGGGCCAGCTCGCGCACGAGGAGGTCGTCGAGCCGCTCGCCGCCGCGCAGGCGCCGCAGCGTGGCGGGCGCGACCTGGACGTCCGTGCCCTCCGGGCACAGCAGCGCGTCGCCGAAGCCGACCGGTACCGCCTCGTCGAGGAACAGCGCCCGGAACTGCGGGCTGTCGGGCTCCAGCCGGCGGCCGCGCAGGAGCGCCCAGGCGACGGCGCCGCGCACCGTCGCGCCCGGGATGTGGGTACGCGTGGCGTGGTGGTTGCCGCGCGGGCCGCCGTCGCCGAGGTGGGCGGGCTCGGCGAGCTCGAGGACGAGGACGGCGCGCCCGGCGCCGGCGGCGGTGCCCGCGACCCGGGTCGTGGCGAGGGCGCCGCCATCGTCGTGCCAGGTCATGGCGACCGCGCCGCCGCCCTTGGACTTGCCGGCGCCGACCGCGTCCGTGCAGGCGACGGCGGCCCGGAGAAGGGCCAGATCGTCCGCGCTGGCATCGCCGGTCGCGACCGGCGCGGTGAGGACGAGCGGCGTCTCGCCGAGGTCGGCCACCTCGCGGAAGTAGAGCTTGCCGGTGCTCGCGCTCGCCGTCTGGTCGTCGATCTCGAGGCCGGGGCGGACGGCGAGGGTCTGGCGCGCCGCCTGCGCGTCGACGGGCAGCGCGTCGCCGAAGCGGAGCGCCCCCTCGTGCGCGCCGTCGCGGCGGCGCCGCGGGCCGGAGTACCCGAAGAGATTGGACACCGCGTCCTCGGCCGGCGGCGCCTCCGGGTAGGGGGACACCGCGCGGCCGTCCCGCGCCTGGAGCAGCGCCTCGAGCTGCATGCGCACCGCGCCGCGCACCGCGGTGGCAGGGATGTAGGGCACCCATTCCTTGCCGTCGAAGCGGCGTGCGGTCGCGAGGTCGACGCCGAGGTCGGCGGCCTGGCCGCCGGCCACGAGGAGATGCCCCTGGAGCACGATCTCGATCCGCGCCATGGCTCAGCCGCCGGGGACACCGCCCGCGAGCAGATCGACGAAGGGCTTCAGCTCGAGGAGGTCGGGGACCCAGGTGCCCCAGCGCTCGGCCTCGCCAGGCGCGGAGAGGCGCCGCAGGAAGAAGCGCTCGATCGCCGCCGGGTCGGCCAGCGTCACACCATCCATCCAGGCGCGGTAGCTGTCACCCACGCCGCGCCGGGCGATCTGGTAACGCAGGTAGTTGAGGAAGACCGCTCGGCCCTCGGTGGCGCCGGCCTGGAGGGCGTGGAGCTGCGACTTGCCGAGGCCCTTCGCGCTGGCGCGGCAGGCGAGGTCAAGGAGGTCGGTGAAGTCGGCGTAGCGGTAGGGGCGGCAGGTGCGGACGAAGTCCTCCTCGTCGGTGCGGTAGGCGAGAGCGCGCGTCGCGGCCAGGTCCTCGCTCCAGGGGGAGGCCTCGGTGAGCACGGCGAAGTCGATCGAGGAGGCGACCTGGGCGGCGGGAGCGCCGTGGAACATCCCCTTGGCGCTCTTGCGCAGCGCCTCGGCGAGCTCGTGCTGGTAACGCACCGGGAAACCCCGGTCGCAGAGCACGAGGCCGGCGCCGAAGGTCAGCTCGGGCGTGCCGTGCCCGGCGAGGAAGGCGCCGAGGCCCGGGACCGCCGCGGCCTCGTCCTCGATCCAGCGAGGGAGCTTCGCGGCCAGGTGCACGGCGATGGCGCCGGGCGCGATCCAGATCGCCTCGTCGCCGCCGCCGAGGAGGCTGAGGAGGGGTCGCTCGCGCGCCGACTCCACCCGCACGAGCTTCGCGACCTCCTGGCGCGCACGGTCGTCGGCGCCCGCAAAGACCGCCGCCACGGCGCGGCTTGCGAAGCGCAGCTCGGCGAGCGAGCCCAGGCGCCCGAAGAGACTTCCCATGGCGTTGCCGTCGGCATAGAGGAAGCCGAGGTACTGCGCCCGCGCGCCGGCCGCGCGCTCGCCCAGGGTCCGCGCCTTGAACTGCTTGACCAGGTCGTCGAACGAGTTGCCGGCGATGAGGTCCTTGCCTTCGTCCCAACGCAGGCCGCACGCGTCGCACAGGTGGCCATCGGGCTTGCCATCGGCGGCGATGCGGGGGCTGGGTCGCGAGCCGGCGGTGCGGTCACGGCACGAGATGCAGCGCTCGGCGCTCTCAGCGACCTGCCGGCGGGAGGGGAGGCGCCCCTGCTTCTGGAGCTGGACCTGGTCCCGCAGGCGTGCAAGCACCGCCTGGGAGCCGGCGACCAGGCGGACGCCCCGGGAAGCGGTCTGCTCGGCGCCCGGCGCGGCGAGGAAGTCCTCGGGCGAGATCGGCAGGGAGGCGACCGTGACGCCAAGCGCGCCGCCGGAACGCTCGGCGAAGCTGCGTTCGATCTCCTCGCAGAGGGCCGGCGCGCTCTGGGCCTCGACCAGCAGCATGCCCTCGCCGCCGCCCGAGTAGACGGTCTCGTCGGGGTGCAGTGTGGCGATGTCGTCGTTGAGGTCGCGGAGGATCTTCGAGGCACCGGCCAGGACGGGCGGCCCGGTGGACTCGAAGACGAACGCGGCGATGCGGTCGGTGTCGAAGAGCACGAGGGCGAGCGGAGGTGAGACGTTCGGGTTTCACTGGGCGGAGCTCGAGGTTCGCCAGCACAGCGCCGTGCACGCCCAGGCGCTCGGCGAGCTTGCGGACGACGCCCCGGTGTCGGAGCGGACGCGTGAGGTCATCGCGACGTTCCAGGCGATCGCCTGGCTGCAGGACAGGTA
>DATDGZ010000308.1:0-19869 GCA_036521795.1 Thermoanaerobaculia bacterium
GCCGAGCTCGGCCGCCGGCGCAGCGGCGGCCGACACCGCAGGGCGGCGAGTGCCGCGGGCGCCGGGCACCAGGCCCGCCGCAGCCGGCTCGCTCAGCCGCGCTGGCGCTTCGGGCTCGCCCGGCGGATGAGACGGACATAGAGCGGGGAAGGGATCAGCCCGAGAGCGCGGCCCAGCAGGGCCATCTGCCAGGGGAACCACAGCTCGGCCCGCTGCGCGAAGATGGCGCGGCCGATCCTCGCGGCCGCGTCGTCGGTCTCGAGCAGGAACGGCATGGCGAACTTTTGGGGCGCGGTCATCTCGCTCTTCACGAAGCCGGGGAAGACGCAGGTCGTCTTGACCCCGGTCGTGGAGAGATCGACGCGCAGGCTCTCCATGAAGCTGCGCAGGAACGCCTTCGACCCGCCGTAGGCTGCGTTGTTCGGCAGGCCGCGCACCGCCGCGATCGAGGCGATCGCGACCAGGTGGCCACGGTTGCGGGCGAGCATCCCCGGCAGCGCCGCGGTGAGCGTGGCCGCGGCGCCGAGGACGTTGACGCGGAGGATGCGCTCGCCAGCCTCCCAGTCGAGCTTCCTGGCGGGGGTGAGCTCGCCCGCGCCGGCGTTGGCGACGACCAGGTCGAGGCCGCCGTCCCGGCCGTCGATCTCGAGCAGGCGCTCCCGCACCGCCGCCACGTCCGCCACGTCGAGCTCGAGCGGCTCGATCACCCCGCCGGTGCGGGAGGCCTCGTCCCGCAGCTCATCCAGCTTCGCGCGGCGCCGCGCGGCGGCCACCACCGTGACCCCGCGCGCCGCCAACCACGCGGCCAGCGACCTGCCGAGCCCGCTCGAAGCGCCGGTGACCAATGCCCGTCTCAGCTGCGCTGCCGCCATCGTGCCCTCCCGCCAAAGGGTGTCTCTCGAGCGAGCCTACATCAGCAGGTCGCCGGCACGGCGGGTGCGGGTGCCCTTGCCCTGCGTCTTGCTCCCTGATCCCGGCTCTGGCAGCCGGGGCTGACCCCCGACCCACAGCGCGTACCGTGCGGGCCCGGTGATAGCATCGGCGGCGTGAACCGCGAGGACATCGAGGCTTTCGCCGGGCGGGACTGGGGGCTCGTGGAGCAGGCCAAGCGGCGCTTCTGGAGCCAGCGGAAGAAGACACTCTCGCCCGGCGAAGCGCTCGCGATCGCCGAGGGCCTGCGCCTGCACGTCCGCGCCCTGCGGCCCGATTGGCCCTCGGCGAAGGAGCGCGCCGAGGACCTGGAAGCACACGCCCGGGTTGCTGCAAGCCTGCGCCGTGTCCGTCGACGCGATTGACTCGGCAGTGCTGGCGGTGCTGGCGGCAGTCGGTCCCGTCGTGCGCCAGAGCGGCGATCGCTGGTACCTGTTCGGCGCCCAGGCCGTCACCATCTGGGGTCGCCCCCGCCTGAGCGCCGACGTCGACGTCACGGTAGCGATCGCCGGACCCCCAGACGACTTCGTCGCGGCAACCTTGGATGCCGGCTTCGATCTCCGAATCTCGGACTGGCGGGACTTCGTCGCTCGCACTCGAGTGCTGCCCCTCCTGCATCGCGCCACCGAGATGCCGCTGGACGTCGTCTTTGCCGGCCCGGGCCTCGAGGAAGAATTCCTCGAGCGGGCGGTCGTCGTGACTCTGGCAGGCATGGAAGTGCCAGTGATCACTCCCGAAGATCTCGTCGTGACCAAGCTGCTGGCCGGCAGGCCCAAGGATGTCGAGGACGCCCGGGGCATCCTCGAGGAACGGCATGAACGACTGGATCTGGTGCGATTGAGGTCGCTCTTGCGTCTGCTCGAAGAGGCCCTTTCGCGGGGCGACCTCAGGTCAGAGTTCGAGAGACTGCTGGCCGCGGCGCGGGACAGCTGAAGCGCCAGGCAGCGCCGAGCCGGGTTCTAGACGCAGCCGTGTTGCCTCGACCGCCGAGACGCCGCTTGACGGCCCTTGCGGCGTGAGCTAGCCTTATAATCGCGGATTTAAGTGCATTCGGTTGGTGGGACGGCCGGGCGCTGCGCCGCTCCGGCGAATTCCTGTCGTCGTGTGGCCGCTGTCGTCCGCACCTCTCGGACGAGGCAAGGCCATGCGATGGGGACTCCCGCCGTCCGTGGGAAACCCGCGGTCGTCTCAGAATCGTCTCAGAAGGGGGAACGATGAAGACCCGCTCTCACGCTTCACTCCCCTCGCTGCCCGTCATCCTCGTCATCCTCGTTGCTCTCGTCGCTCTCGTCGCTGCCGGGTGCGCCCACCGGGCGGTCGCGCCGAGCTGGAAGTACGCCGACTTCAAGGAGGTCGGCTTCGATCCCTTCCCCGGCATGGACTTCCAGGGGCGGGACGTGAAGCTGAGCGACGACGACGTCAAGGGACGCGTGATCTGGAACCTCTGGACGGGCGACAACGCCTCGTTCTGGGACTGGCTCTCGACCCATGGCTTCGGCACCGCCGACCTGCTCAAGGTCGTCACCTCGCCGCGCGACCGGCGCTTCGAGAAGTACGGCCTGTTCAACCAGCCCGGCTTCATGCGGCCGGCGCAGCCCGATCTCGACGGTCTGTACGTCGACGTGCCGCGCGAGCCGAGGTACGACCTCGACAGCAGGATCGACACCCGCACCTATGGACGCAGCAGCGGCATCATGGGCCTTCGCCTCTTCCCGAACCCGAAGTTCGACGCCACCGCGAAGGCGAAGTGGGACCCGGACCGTTACTACCGAGAGCCCGGCTACTATAACGATCAGCAGCTCGTGCGCCCCTACGTCGTCGGCATGGCCTGCTCGTTCTGCCACCTCGGCGCCGATCCGACGAACCCTCCCGCGAATCCCGATGAGCCGGAGTACGCCAACCTGAACGATTATGTCGGACAGCACTTCTTCAAGACGTGGGAGGTCTTCGGCAACGACCTGGGCGAGGACAACTTCATCTGGCAGCTGCTGCACAGCTATCCGCCGGGAACGCTCGACACCTCGTTCATCGCCACCGATTACCTGAACAACCCCGGGGCGATGAACGGCATCTTCAACGTCGCCGGCCGGCTGCAGGTGGCCGTCCAAGAGCACGTCACCGGCGGCGCGCTCGACCTGCGGAACGTCCACGATCCGCAGCTCACGCCGCGCGTGCTGAAGGAGGGGGCGGACTCGGTCGGTTTCGAGGCCGCCCTGAGCCGCGTGTATCTCAACATCGGCGAGTACTGGGAGGAGTGGACGCGCCACTTCAACCCGCTCGTGGGCCTGAAGAGGCAGTCGCCGATCCGGGTGCGGGACGCGCAGCGGCTGTCGCCGCACTGGAACTGGAGCGAGGGGCACGCGCCGAACCTCGCCCGATACTTCGTCGACGTCGCCCGCCCCCTGAAGCTCGCCACGGCGCCCGGCGGGCAGCAGTACCTGACCGACGACGAGAAGGTGCTCCGTCGCGGCAGGCTCGCCTTCGCCCAGAGCTGCGCGCACTGCCACTCGAGCAAGCAGCCGCCGCCGCCCATCCAGCCGAGCTCGGCCGAAGGGCAGAGATGGTTCGAGCAGGAGGTGATGAAGCCGGACTTCCTCGACGGCAACTTCCTCTCCGCCGAGATCCGCGTGCCGGTCACCGTGGTCAAGACCAACGCCGCGCGCTCCGTCGCGTCGAACGCCATTCGCGGTCACGTCTGGGACAACTTCTCGTCGGAGACCTACAAGACGCTGCCGCGGGTCGGCTCGATCCAGGTGTGGGACCCCTTCACCGGCAAGGACGCGGCCTGGGAGGTCCCGGGCGGCGGCCGCGGCTACTACCGGCCGCCCTCGCTCGTCGCCATCTGGTGCAGCGCACCGTTCTTCCACAACAACGCCCTCGGCAAGCCCGTGCCCGCGGTCGACGTCGACTCCCGCATGGCGGCCTTCAACGACGCGATCGAGCTGCTGCTGTGGCCCGAGAAACGGCTCGGCAAGGACTCGATCTGGCGCACCACCGCGGAGAGCTCCATCAAGATCCCGAAGTCCTACCTGGCCTGGGCGGGCGATCTCGCCGACGCGGACGGGTTCATCCACGTCGGGCCCATCCCGAAGGGGACCCCGATCAATCTCATCGCCAACACCAACCTCGAGCCGCGCGGGCTGAGCCAGCAGGCGGACCTCGTCCGCCTGCTCCACAACACCCTGAAAGCCCTGCACGCCGTCAAGGAGCAGGGACTCACCGGCGACCAGGCGACGCAGCGCCTCCTGGCGCTCGTCCCCGACTTCTACAAGCTCAACTCCTGTCCCGACTTCATCGAGGACGAGGGCCACTACTTCGGCACGGACCTGCCCGATCGCGACAAGCGCGCGCTGATCGAATTCGTGAAGACCTTCTGAGGGGACGAGCATGCCGAACGATCCGCAGCATCCCGACTTCGACTACATCGTCGTCGGCTCGGGCGCCGGCGGCGGGCCGCTGGCGTGCAACCTCGCCAAGGCCGGCTACAAGGTCGGCCTGATCGAGGCGGGCCAGGAGCCCGACACGACCTCCTACCCGGTGCCGGTCTTCCACACCTACGCGTCCGAAGATCCGGCGATGTCGTGGGACTTCTTCGTCCAGCACTACAGTCAGAACCCGCAGCGCGACTCGAAGTACCGCGCCGACAAGGGCGGGATCTTCTATCCCCGCGCCGGGACTCTCGGCGGCTGCACGGCGCACAACGCCATGATCACCGTCTACGGCCATGCCAGCGACTGGGACCACATCGCGCAGCTCACCGGCGATCCGTCGTGGGCATCGGACAAGATGCGCGCCTACTTCGAGCGCATCGAGTCCTGCGGCTATGTGCCGCGGCCCGGCGCCGGCCAGCCGAACCCGACGCGCCACGGCTGGGAGGGGTGGCTCCGCACCACCGGCCCCGAGCTCGCGCTCGTCTTCGGCGACCCGGCCCTGATCGAGACCATCCTCGGCGCCGTCGTCGCCGCGTGGAAGGAAGGCCTCACCGGCCCCTTGCCGCAGCTCTTGCCCCAGGACCCCAACGACTGGCGGACGCCGCAATTCGAAGGGATCTGCTTCGCGCCGGCCGCGACCCTCGGCGGGCGCCGGGTGAGCACGCGCGAGCTGATCGATCAGACGCGCGCCGCGCATCCGCAGCAGCTCGTCGTCAAGATGAGCAACCTGGTGACGAAGGTCCTCTTCGACGCCGGCATGCGCGCCATCGGTGTCGAGTGCTGGGAAGGCCAGCACCTCTACCAGGCCGACCCGCAGGCCGTCGCCAATCCGCAGGCCGGCGACGACTACGACGTCGTCCGCTACTACTGCGCACGCGAGGTGATCCTCGCGGGCGGCGCGTTCAACTCGCCGCAGCTGCTGATGCTCTCCGGCATCGGGCCGCGTGCGCACTTGGAGCAGCTCGGGATCGCCTGTCTCCTCGACCGGCCGGGCGTGGGAACGAACCTCCAGGACCGTTACGAGGTCGGCGTCGTCACCGAGATGAATCAGGACTGGAAGCTGCTCGCCGGCGCGACCTTCGCGCCGCCGCTGCCGAACCAGCAGGGCGATCCCTGCTATGTCGACTGGCAGAACGGCAAGGGAGTGTACACGACCGGCGGCGCCGTCCTCGGCATCATCAAGAAGTCGGCGCCGGAGCGCCCCGATCCCGATCTGTTCATCTTCGCTCTCCCGGGCAAGTTCTATGGCTACTTCCCCGGCTACTCGGCAGAGGTCGAGCGGACGAAGAACTACCTCACCTGGGCGATCCTGGCGGCGCACACCAACAACTCCGCCGGTTATGTGCGCCTGCGCTCGGCGAGCCCGCTCGACAGCCCCGAGATCCACTTCAAGTACTTCGACGAGGGGAACGACGGACAGGGGAACGACGCCGAGGCGGTGGCGAACGGCGTCGAGCTCGTGCGGCGGATCTCGGAGAAGAGCTCGGCCATCAAGCAGGAGACCGTCCCCGGACCGGCGGTGGGGACGCACGCCGAGGTCGTCCAGTTCGTCAAGGACAACGCCTGGGGCCACCACGCTTCGTGCACCAACCCGATGGGCCCGGCGACCGATCCGAATGCCGTCGTCGACAGCAACTTCCGCGTCATCGGGACCCAGAACCTGCGCATCGTGGACGCCTCGGTCTTCCCCCGCATCCCCGGCTTCTTCATCGTCACCCCGATCTACATGATCGCCGAGAAGGCCAGCGACGCGATCCTCGCCGACGCCAGGCGGTGAGGGCGACCCGCCCCGCAGGAAGGCGCAGCCCGGTGGACCGGCTGATCCACCGGGGAGCCTGATCGCATCAGACTCCCTGCAGCAGCTCGAGCAGCTCGGCGCGGGTGAAGATCTTCGCGAGCGCAGGATCGTCGTGATGCACGACGCTGTCCATCAGCCGGCGCTTGCGCTCGATGATCGCGGAGACCTTCTCCTCGAGCGTCCCTTCGGTGAGCAGCTTGAACACCTGCACGGCGCGGCGCTGGCCCAGGCGGTGCACGCGGTCGGTCGCCTGGTCCTCGCGGGCGGCGTTCCACCAGCGGTCGTAGTGGATGACGGTCGAGGCGGCGGCGAGGTCGATACCGGTGCCGCCGGCGCGCAGGCTGCCGAGGAAGACCCGGCAGCCGGGCTCGCGGCGGAAGCGCTCGAGCAGCGCGCCGCGAGCGGCGGCGCCGCCGCTCGCACCGGTCAAGATCACGTGGCCGACGCCCAGGCTCTCCAGGTGGCGCCGCATGAGCGTGATCATGCCCAGGAACTGAGTGAAGACGACCACCTTCTGGCCGCTCTCCAGACACTCCGACAGCAGCTCGCGAAAGAGGTCCCACTTCCCCGAAGCGAAGCTCTCCGCCTCGTCCAGCCGCCGCAACGCGAGCGCCGGGTGGTCGCAGATCTGCTTGAGGAGCTGGAGCAGCGCGAAGACGTGGATATAGGGCAGCTTGTCCCGGGCCGCCGTGATGGTCCGCGCCAGCTCCGCGCCGCGCCCGCCCACCGCCTCCCGGTAGAGCCGCACCTGGTCGGGCGACAGCACGCAGGTGCGCAGGTCCTCGATCTTCTCCGGCAGCTCGTCGAGCACCACCAGCTTCAGGCGGCGCAGGACGAACGGTGCGACGAGGCGCCTCAGCTCGCCGCGCGCGCTCTCCTCCTCCTCGTCCTGCCGCCGCCGCGCCGCCTCGGCGCCGGCGGCGGGCGTCGCCTGCGGAATCGGCAGCGCCAGGGGCAGCGCCAACGACAGCGCGAGCGGGTGAGGCTCCGGCGCCGCCCGCTCGGCGTCGAGCTCGCCTTCGGGCCGGCGCCGCGCGAACGCCGGGTGGTTGCCCAGGTATCCCGGCAGGACCAGCTCGAAGAGCGCGCGCAGGTCGTCGAGCGAGTTCTCGATCGGCGTGCCGGTCAAGCCGAGCTTGACGTCGGCCCGCAGCCGCTCGGCCGCCTGGTACGCCTTGGTGTCGGGGTTCTTGAGGTGCTGCACCTCGTCGAAGACCGCCACCGCGAAGGCCGTCCCGGCAAGCTCCGGAGCGTCGCGCAGCAGGACGCCGTAGGAGGTGACGACCACGTCGCCGGCCCCGAGGCCCGACGGCAGGGCGCGCTGCACCCCGTGATGGATGAGCGCCCGCAGCCCGGGGGCATGATCGCGGAGCTTGTCGCGCCAGTGACTGATGACGCTGGTCGGGCAGACGACCAGGCAGGGAGCGTCGACGGCCCGTTGCTCGGCGAGGGCGACGAGCAGCGCCATCGCCTGGTGGGTCTTGCCGAGGCCCATGTCGTCACAGAGCAGGCCGCCGAGCCGGTTCTCGCACAGGAAGCGCAGCCATTCGAGACCGATCCGCTGGTAGGGGCGCAGCTCCGACCGCAGCCCCGCGAGCGGCGGCAGCGGCAGGGCCGGGCGCAGCTCGAGCAGGCCGCCGAGCTCGGCGGCGCCGGCAGCCGGCAGCGCCACCGGCTTGCCGACCGCCGCCTGCCAGCGCAGCAGCTCGCTCGCCGACAGGCGGATGGCGTCCTGCCCGTGGGCACCGGGGGCGGACGGGGCGGCGAGCTCCTCCTCGACCCGGCCGGCCAGACGGTCGAGATGACCGAAGGCGGGGGCGCTGAGATCGATCCACCCCTGCGGAAGCTCGACGAACGGCAGGCCGCCGCGCCGGGCGCGCAGCAGCTCGGCGAGCGAGATCGTCTCGTTGCCGAAGCCGTAGCGGATCGACAGCCAGTACCAGCTCCGCTCGAGTGCCTCGCCGGCGATCGCGACCGAGTCGAAGTCGCGCAGGAGCCGGCGGTGGCGCAGCGGCCCGTCGAGGACCAGGGAGCCCGCTTCCCAGGCCTGGTTGTTCTCGGCCAGCAGGCTCGGGACCTGGCTGCGAGTCAGCCTCATCTCGATCGGGGCGCGGAACTTGCGCTCGCGTCCCGCGCTTTCCAGCTCGGCGAGGATGCCGAGCTCCCGCAGGTAGACCAGGTCGCCGTAGCGGAACCGCTCGAGCTCCGCGGAGCGGAAGTAGCGTTCCTCGCCCGAAGCCTGGATCGCCGCGATGGCGGGGCGCACGACGACCTCGGAGAGATCGAACCGGGTCTCCTGGGTGACGTGGAAGATCGAGCGCAGCGGCAGCGGGTGGATCGCCAGGTCCCGCTGCCCCGGATACTCCCGGGAGAGCAGCGCGAGCGCCGCGCGCACCTTGCCGCGCGGCACCGAGACCTCGACGAGCGGCTGCTCGCCCCGGCGGCAGGTCAGGGCGAAGCGGCCGCTCTCCTGATCGACGGCCGGATGGAAGGTGCAGGCATCACGCCCCAGCTCGCGCACGCAGTGATAGGCCAGCCGGTGCCAGAAGCTCTCCTCCCAGCTCAGCCGCTCGGTCTTGGCTCCCATCTTGGCCAGCGCCCGCTCGTCGGGGGTGAGCTGGAACAGCGCGAGCCGCGCCAGCAGTCCGCCGCGGTCGAACGTCCGGCCGTCGCCGCCGGTCTTGCCGGTCCGTTCCAGGAAGCGAAGCTGGGCGGGCGAAGGGTCCAGGTAGCGGGCCAGCTCCTCGCCGGAGGCCGAGGTGACGCGGATCTCGGCCCCCTTGCCCTCGCTCTCCATGCGGCGCCGGCTCACCCGCACCTCGCCGCACGGCTGGGCGCCGCCTTCCTGGAGCAGCCGCGCCAGGCTGTACCAGGTCGTGGCCGGGAAGAACGTCTCCCAGCGGGCTTCCGGAGCGGCCCTCTCGGGTCGGCCGTCGCCCTCGCGCTTCAGCTCGGCGAGGGCGCGGTCGAGCTGCCGCAGGTGCTCGCAGGCGCGGTTGCGGCTCGCCTTGCAGTTGCACGAGCGCAGCGGCTCTCGGCTCCCCGCCACCTGCCGGACCCAGATCGCGGTCTCGGCAGCCGCTTGGCCGGCCGGCGGGCGCGCGGCCTGGCCGGCCGGCACGAGGCCGATGCCGGCGCGATGGAACTCGAGGTGAGCGAAGGCGGCCATCGATCCAGAGTGCGGAAGCCCCCGAAGGCCGCAGAGCCTACCATCTCCGGAGCTGCCCGCGCCGCCGCCTGCCGCGAAGGCGCGGAGGCCGCAACCTGCTTTAGGATGGTGCGGCTCAGCTCGGTATCGTCCTCGACCAGAAATCGGAGCCGGATCGCCGCCGCAAGCAGGTGAGGCTTCGGCTATAGTCGCCGGCGGTGGAGAATCTCTACTTCGAGCTGACCCGCGAGCTGAACGCGGAGGGCCCCATCGCCGCGCTCGCCTCCGGCCAAGCCGTGGTCTTCTACCGCCTTGCCATGATGAGCAAGGACGGCGACTGGATCCTGATGGAGACGCCGGCGGCGTGCCGGCGGGCGCTCGACGTCCTCACCCGGCGCGGCGCCCGTTACCGGCCCGGCGCGCCGCTCGAGGTCCGGTGGCTGGCGGCCGGCTGGTCGAGCCATTTCGAGTTCTTCGATCCCAAGGGCCGGCGCATCCGCTGCGACTTCCTGACGCGGCCTCCGCGCGTTCCGGTCGAAGAGTTGCCGACACTCTTCACAGCGGCCACGGCGCCGACGCTGGTCGTGCCGATCGAGCCCCTGATCCGGATGAAGCAGACCCAGCGGGCCAAGGACTACCCGGTCATCGGCGAGCTCGCCCGGCTGCTCCCTCCGGAGCGAGAGATCGAGCTGACGACCGATCCCGACCGCATCCTCGCGCTGGCGCCCCACCACGGCGGAGGCTCCCTGCGCCGGGCGGTCCGGGCCGCTCGCGAGGGCCGCTCGCGTGACGAAGTGGTCGTCGAGCTGGCGCGAGAAGCCGACCGGATGCAGGCCGGGGACCGTGCGCGCCTCGAGCGCTTCCGCGCCGCCGCGGAACCCTTCCAGCGGGAGTTCCAGGCCTCCGGCATCGCCGATCTGGAGCTACCGGAAGCACACCAGCGCGCAGTCGACCTCGCCCTGCGTACCCTCCCCCTCGATCCCCTCGCCAAGGGAGGTCCGAGCGATGGAAATGCTCAGTGAGGACGACCTCAACCTGCGCCAGATGACCCCGGAGGAGCTCGATCTCGCCTGGGACCTCTGGTTCGATCTCGCGCAGGCGACGAACGACTTCGACCCACCTTACACCCATGGGGTCTTCGTCCTCTGCCAACCGCAGCCGGCAGGCGGTCCGGTCGCCGGAGAGCAGGAGGCAAGGAGCGCGCCGGCCGGCCGCACTTGAACTGGCGGCCAGCGGCGGCCGTGCGCTGCGAAAAAGCCTTGCCTCAAGGGTGGTACAGGTGCTTGCGGTCCGCCTCGGCCTGGGAATGCCTCGCACGGTCTATGCCGAGGCCTTAGTCGCGCGCTGGCCATGGCGCGAAACCTTCCGGAGCCAATCCCCGTAAGAGAAAGGGAACGCCAGCTCAGGAGCCCCCCATGAATGCCTGCCGCCTGCTCGGTCCTTGTTGCCGCCTGCTCGCTCTAATCTCCCTTGCGTTGCTCTCAGCCGGCGCCGCGGCCGCGGCGCCGCAGGTCCCGGCCGATTCCGGAGCCGCCCAGGCCCAGGAGGCCCTCGAGCAGGCCCGCCTCGCCTATCGCGACGCCGGCGCCTTCCGCGAGATCATGGAGCTGACGCTCACGCTCCCCGACGGGCGGCATGAGAAGCGGCGCACCGAGTGCGGCGTCGACTCGGCGGGAGGGGCCTTCCTGTCCCTGTCCCACGATCAGGGAGAGATCTTTCGCATCGTGGCCCAGTCCGGGCGGATGGTCGCCACGCAGCTGCATGTCGATCAGCACTACGCCGAGGTGCCGTACCACGGCGACTTCGCCGCCGCTTTGCGCGAGCTGGGCGGCGACCAGGCCCAGCTGGCGGCGCCGCCGGCGGTGGTGGCGCGGCAAGGAGCCAGCCGGGCCGACTTCCTGTCGGCCTTCCGGCTCGGGGTCCTGGCGCCGCTCACCATCGCCGGCTACCACCCGCCTGCGGCCGGGGACGGCGCGCGGATCGATCTGCAGGCCGCCAACGGGCGGGTGACGGTCGAGCTCGACGCCGCCTCCCACTTCCTGCGGCGCATCGAGGCCACTCTGGGCGAAGGCCCGCAACAGGTGCGGGCGTCCGGCAGCTTCACCCTCACCGCCTGGGGAGCGCAGCCCGCGCTTGCCCGGCCCAACTTCGCCGGGCGCACCGCGGTGCGCACGCTGGCGGCGCTTGACGAGACGGCCTTCCCCCTGGGCCAGCCGGCGCCGAGAGTCACGCTGCGGGCCCTGGATGGGGAGGTGTTGCATCCCAGCGAGCTACCGGGCGTGGTCGTGGTGCTGGACTTCTGGGCCACCTGGTGCGTTCCCTGCTGGACCGCCCTCGGCCATACCTCCGAGCTCGCGGCGTGGGCGCGCGGCTCGGGCCTGCCGGTCAAGGTCTTCGCCGTGGACACCCTCGAGACCGACGCCGGCGTCGAAGCGCAGGCCCACCGCGCAATGGAGTTCCTACGCGCCAAGAAGCTCGATCTGCCGGTCCTCCTCGACGTCGGCGGCGAGGCCTTCGGCGCCTTCCACAATCCCGGCCTCCCCAGCCTCGTGATCCTCGACCGTGACGGCCGCCTCGCCCGCTACCACTCCGGATTGCTGCCGGACATGGTCGCCACCGTCCGCGGCGAGATCCACGACCTCCTGCGAGCCGGCGTGCCACGATGAGGTGGCAAGATCAGTTGCGGGGAGGGGACGAAGTTGTCGGAGCGATCAGGTACCCTCGCTGACGATCCGGCAGGCGCGGGCCCGGATCTTGGTCCGCATCCGGCGTCTCTCCCTCGGCAACCCTGGTGACTGCAATGGCCAAGACCCGCACGACACGATGGGACGCAGCGGCCCATCTCGACAGTGAGGAGGCCATGGTCGCTTATCTCGAGGCGGCGCTCGAGGACGGCGATGCCGCCGTCGTGACAGCGGCGCTCGGCGACATCGCGCGTGCCAAGGGTATGACCCGCGTGGCGCGGAGGGCCGGGCTTGGTCGGGAGAGTCTCTACAAGGCACTATCGCCAGACGGGAACCCGGAGTTCGCGACCGTGCTGCGCGTGGTTGCGGCGCTTGGCCTCAAGCTGCATGCGATGCGCGCGGATTGACTTTCGGCTCTCATGAAGATTTACGCCCCTCAGGCCCGATGACCCGATGGCGCCAGCTCAAGAGTCATCACCGCTCCCTAGTCGGCGATCGCCTGGTCCGGGCGGAGTCGCATGCACGGCAAGCGCGGGGAGAGCGCGCGACATGGCAGGAGAAGAGACCGCTTTACATATGCGCACGAAATGGCGCACTCGGTATGCGGCACAGGCCCGCCAAGAGGCCGAGCCCTCCCCCCTCTCAGCAAAGCTCGGTCGCCACTCGCGTTGAACGTCGCGTTCTACTTCGACGAGCGTATCCCGAGGGCCGTGGCACTCGGCCTGCGCACCCGTGGCGTGGACGTAATCACGGCTCAGGAGGACGATCGCCGCGGGATTGCCGACTCCCTACTATTGGACCGTGCAACGGAATTGAGGCGACCGCTCTTTTCGCAGGACAGGGATCTCCTCATCGAGGCAAAGCGCCGCCAGAAAGCGGGAATCTTCTTCGCTGGACTTCTCCACCTCGACATAACCATAGGCGAATGCGTTCACGACCTTCATCTAATCGCCGAAGCCATGGAGCCCGATGACCTCGCCAACCGAGTCGGCTTCCTGCCTCTCTGACCGATGGCGGTCAGCCGCGCATTTCACCAATTGGCCGCGGGTTTACAGCCGACCGCGCCGTCTTGGCACGCCGCAGGCGACGGCGATTGTGAGAAGTGTTCCTCACTTGGGATCGTCCGGACCGGGTACTGGCGACCGGCCTGGACGGAGTTCTACAGGACGCGCACCTATGCCTCGATCCCAGCCTCCTTTAGCAGCTCGTCTTTAAACAGCTCGGTGACCACGCCTCGCATGCTACTGGACACCCTCGGCCGGGTGGGAAAGGGTCGCGGGTCATGGAATCCCGAAGTCGCCATGACCGCTGGCGCCGGCGCGTGGGCTACCAAGGAGGGAAGCCCATAAGAACAGCTGTTGCGGTTTGGTCGGTCCAGCCACGCCGGCGGCATGGCCTGTCTTGCCGTCAGGGCTTACGCCATTTGTCAGGCTTACCCTTGGACGTGTGCCGCACTCGTTCTACATGGATCGCGGCACCAGGCGCGAGCCTCCGGGCGCTGTCAATGGCTTCGCGCTGGGTGGGTTTTACGGCGCTGGCCCTCTCGGAGCCGGGCCGCCGAACCGCGAAATCCCCTTGCGGGCGACGCTCGACGTACAGCTCTTTCTTCTCGGCCATACCCACCTCCAGCTTTGTGATTGTCTTGGGTTTCGATGGGTGCGGGAGGCGATCCTCGCGCTCCTTTTTCCGCTCCATGTAGTAGGCGACGAGCCGGTAAGGGTCGTGCCCGAAGCGTTCGGAGATCCGATGCCGCGCGGCGCGGATACGGTCGATCTCCTCGTCGTCAGCCTCCAGGATGGGGTCAGTTCTGGGAGTCATCGATCTCTCCTAGTAGCTCGAGCGGCGTCGCCAGCACCGGAACGTAGATCCGGATCAGAGCGTTCACCCGGCGAAGGTGCCCGAACTTGTTGGCGTTGGCGAGGTGCTGGCAATTCCAGGTCACCAGGAAGTCGCACTTGTGATGCGAAGCCAGCGCGAGGTGGAGCGCGTCGCCCGCGGGGTCCGCGGGCATGAGGCGATAACGGACGTAAGCGGTGACGATCTCGGCCACGGCCTCGGTGACGTCGAGGATCGGCAGCCCGGCGACCAGTGCCAGGGCGGGTTCCCGGCTCGGATAGTCACCCTCGCGCAGCTCGTCGAGGACCGCGTCGCTCGTGACCAGCTCGTACCGATTGAGAGCGAGCCGCCACCAGAGCCGCGTCCATTGGCGGCGAACGAGGACCGCCGCTCCAGGACGGGTCGTATGGTAGAAGCTCGGAATCGTGGTCTCGACCTAGACGCGGGGCTTGAACATGTCCTGCTCGTCATCGCTTGCTCGAGCCACTCCCATTCTACTCTCGAAGGTCTCTCCGTCGCCTGCCGGTGCGTGATGGCCGTCCCGGAGCTCGCCGGTTTGGCGAGTGCCCGGCCTCGATCTCCTGTGGTCTCGGCGAAAGGGTGAGACATCGAGCCCGACCCGGTTGCCGGCCGGGGCGGGCTGGCTGTGGTGACCGCTAGCGCGCACGGCGAGGGGCAGGTCGCTTCAGCGCGCCGGGTTTGCCAGGGAGGCGGGAGGTACGAGCGGCGCGGCCGCGCTCGGTCATCTCGCGGTCCACGAGCAAGCCGAGACGCTCGCCGAAGCCGAGCTCATCGATGCCGATCATCTGCAGCTGCTCCTCAAACGCTTTGGCCATGCCGGTCAGGCCATGGTCTTCTACCGCCTTGCCATGATGAGCAAGGACGGCGACTGGATCCTGATGGAGACGCCGGCGGCATGCCGGCGGGCGCTCGACGTGCTCACCCGCCACGGCGCCCGCGCGCAGGCCCGCTCCTGCGCAGCCTGCGCGCACGGACTGCGGCGCATGGCCGCAGCCGGAGCAGCACGCCGGGCACTCAACAGCTCGCGGAGAGCGGACCTGGCGGCAGCTCTGGACCGCCGCTCTCTGGTCTCCCGGGAGCTCGGGCTGTCGGCGTCCTGGTGGAGTAGCAGCAGCCGATCAGCACCGAGCAGGAGCGATCGGTCACCGCCGCTCGGTCGCTGTCGCGCCCGGCGAGCTGCTCCCTATGGGTAAGCGTTCGGTGAACCGCACCTACCGCCCAGCACAGCCCAGCACGGTCGAAGACTGTAAGACTTGCCTGGGCAGCCAGCTCTAAGATTCACTATTTGTTGAATTTAAGTGGTGCCCAGGCCGGAATTGAACCAGTGACACCGTGATTTTCAGTCTGGATATTGAAGCACTACCTGCTACTGCTGGCTCCCAGCAATCCCTATAAGTCGCCTACTGTTTGTACTTTGCACTCCGGCACTGTACCATGAGCTACCTCCTCTCCGGGAGCCCAAAGGGAGCCCAGGGAGCCCATGGGGAGCCCAAACAGGACCCTGGACCGTGCGAGCGAAGATCACCAAGCGACTCGTGGACTCGACCGCTGCTCCGGCGACCGGCGAGCTGAAGGTGTGGGATACCTCCCTGCGCGGCTTCGTCCTGCGGGTGCGTGCCAGCGGCAGCCGGCGGTTCGTGGTCGAATGGAAGCGCGGCGGCCGGAAGCGCCGCCTGACCCTCGGCGTCTATGGCCCCGTCACCGTCGATCAGGCACGCGAGATGGCGCGGCAAGTCCTCGCCCGGGTGGCTCGCGGAGAGGACCCCGCCGCCGATCGCGCCGCCGAGAAGCACGCTCCCACGGTAGCCGACCTTAGCCGCCGCTACCTTGACCACCACGCTGGCCCGAAGAAGAAGGCGAGCAGCGCCGCCGGAGACGAGCGGTTGTTGCGTCTCTACATCCTGCCTGCCCTCGGCAAGCGCAAGGTGACGTCGATCACGACCAAGGACGTGGCAGACCTTCATCACGAGCTACGCAGCAAACCCTTCCAGGCAAACCGGCTCCTGGCCCTCCTGAGCAAGATGCTCAACCTGGCGGAGACATGGGGTCTTCGGCCGATCCACTCGAACCCCTGCTCGCACGTCGAGCGGTACAAGGAGCCCAAGCGGGAGCGCTTCCTGTCGCCGGCCGAGCAGACGAAGCTTGGCGAGGCGCTGGCCGAAGCCGAGGACGACGGATCGGAAGACCCCGCGGCTATCCTGGCGATCCGGCTGCTCCTGCTGACAGGCGCCCGGCGCAACGAGATCCTGACCCTGCGGTGGGAGTACGTAGACCTGAACGCCGGCCTGCTCAAGCTGCCCGACAGCAAGACCGGCCCGAAGTCCGTCCCGCTGGGACCGGCGGCGGTCGCCCTGCTGGCCGCTCTGCCGCGAGTTGAGGGCAACCCCTACGTCGTACCCGGCCGGCGGCCCGGTAACCGCTTCAAGGGCCTCCACCGGCCTTGGGCGCGCATCCGGGAGCGGGCCGGCCTGCCCGATCTGCGCCTGCACGACATTCGGCACTATGCCGAGTGCCGGATTATGCCGAGTAAGCAGTGGTTTGTCGTCGCAAGTGACTGATAGTCTGAAACTTATCAGATCCGCCACCTCGGGCGACTCGGCATAATCCACGGCCAGACCGGGGCCGCTAGGTAGGGGCCCCCGCAGCCCATCGTGCCCTTGCCTTGTTGCGGCAATTCCGATGTCCTCACCCTTTGGCCGTATGGCCTGGAAAGGAGTGGACATGCTCGATCGGTTCTACAGCGATCGGAGAGTGTTGCAGCGCCTGCGCGGCGGCCCTCTGGGTTCGTACATGGACAGCTTTGCCGCCCTGCTGTTCGAGCAAGGTTTCGCCAGAGAAACGGGCCAGCACCAGCTCCGCCTCATCGGCGCTTTAAGCCTCTGGCTTGAGCGGCTCGCACTTGGTGTTGAGGATCTGGACGAGCAGAGGATCGGCGAGTTCCTCCAGCAGCTGGCGCAGCAACGAGTCTGGATCCGCCATACCCGGGCGGTCTTGTTCCTGCTGCTCGGCCATCTCCGAGTGGCGGGGATCCTGCCCATGCCAGCAGTCGAGGTGGACGACACGCCGATCGGTGAGATGGAGCGGGAATTCGCCCGCTATCTCGTCGAGCAACGCGGCCTTTCACCGACGACGGTGCAGAGGCAGCTGCCTCTGATCCGCTGGTTCCTCGGCGAGCGCTTCGGCGCGGGTCCTTTGCTGCTGAGCGAGCTTGCCGTAGCGGATGTGACCCGACTCGTCCTGCGCTGTTGCCGTCCGGGGACGACTCGCCGTGGGGAAGCAATCGTGACCGCTCTGCGCAGTTTTTTTCGCTTCCTCCGCCTGCGTGGGGACCTCGCCGTCGACTTGGCTGCGGCGGTTCCCCGCGCCGCCTATTGGCGGCTGTCGGGCTTGCCCAAGTCGTTGCCCGCCGAGCAGGTCCAGCGGCTCGTGGAGAGCTGCGATCGAGGCCGTCCCGTAGGTCAGCGCAATTACGCTCTTCTTCTGCTGTTGGCGCGGCTCGGCTTGCGTGCCGGTGAGATCGTGGCCCTGCGCCTGGAGGATCTAGATTGGCAGGCCGCGGAGCTCACTGTCCGTGGCAAGGGCCGCCGGCAGGATCGACTGCCGATGCTCGAGGATGTCGGCGCGGCCCTCGCCGCCTATCTTCATCATGGACGACCTCGCTGCTCGACTCGACAGGTGTTCGTTCGCTCCAGGGCTCCCTATCGGGAACTGGGTCATGCCTCCACCGTCTCGACCATCGTCAGGCGGGCTTTGCAGCGCGCCGGTCTGAATCCGCCCTCGCAAGGTGCGCACTTGCTGCGCCATTCCCTGGCCACTGAGATGCTGCGCCGGCAAGCCTCCATGGGGGAGATCGGCGAGATTCTGCGCCATCGCCAGCCGAGCACCACTGAGATCTACGCCAAAGTCGATTTCGAGGCGCTGCGCGACCTGGCGCAGCCCTGGCCGGGAGCTCACGTATGAGCCCGCTGCGCCAGACTCTCGAGGAGTATCTCGCCGTGCGCCGAGCGCTCGGCTTTGCGCTACGGTGTCCCGGCGGCGCACTGCGGCGATTCGTCGAGTTCGCCGAAGGGCAGGGTGCCGCTTTCATCACCACCGAGCTGGCCCTGAGCTGGGCCCAGCAACCCACCGCCGCCGACCCGTCGCAATGGGCCAACCGACTCGGCATGGTGCGACGGTTCGCACAGCACTGCGCCGCGGTGGATCCCAGGACCGAGGTTCCTCCCCAAACGCTGTTGCCACACCGGTTCCAGCGCAAATCTCCGTACCTGTACAGCGACGACGAGATCGTGCGCCTGCTCGAGGCGGCCAGGCGACTGCCATCGGTTGTCGGCAGCTGCCGCAAACCACCAGCGCTGCGCGCGGCGACGTACTCGACGTTGTTGGGGCTGATAGCTGTCACCGGCATGCGGATGAGTGAGCCGATCGGCCTCGATCGCGATGATGTCGACTTGGCCGGCGGCATGATCACGATCCGTCGTACCAAGTTTGGCAAGTCGCGCCACGTGCCCATCGAGCGCTCCACCCAGCAGGCCCTCCGACAGTATGACCGCCGGCGGGAGCAGCTCTGCCGTCACCCGCAGTGCCCTGCCTTCTTTCTTTCCGAATGCGGCACTCGCATCACGGAATGGGCTTTGCGTTGGACCTTCATCAAGCTTTCCCACCAGATTGGCCTGAGAGGCCCCGCCGATCGCCGCGGTCCGCGCCTGCACGACCTTCGTCATCGCTTCGCGCTGCGGACGCTCCTGCGTTGGTATCGCGAGGGACTCGACGTCGAACGCCAGATTCCCAAGCTGGCAACCTATCTCGGCCATGCCCATGTCAACGATACCTACTGGTACCTCTCCGCCTCTCCCGAACTCATGCAGTGTGCCGTCCGGCGACTGGAAGACACCCTCGGAGAACCGCGGCGATGAAAACCACAGCGATTTTTGCCGGCCTTCTGGAGGGCTTCTTTGCCGACCGTCTTGTCCGCCAAAAGCGCGCCAGCCCCCACACCATCGCCAGCTACCGCGATACCTTCCGGCTGCTGCTGAAATTCGCCCACCAGCGCTTGGGCAAGGCACCCTCCGCGCTGAACCTCACAAATCTGGACGCCCCTTTCATCGGCGCCTTTCTCCAGCACCTCGAGCAAGACCGGGGCAATAGCACGCGGACGCGCAACGCCCGCCTTGCGGCGATCCGCTCGTTCTTCCGCTATGTCGCCTTCGAAGACCCTGAGCACAACGCTCTGATCCAGCGTGTCCTGGCAATGCCCCAGAAGCGCTTCGACAAAAAGCCGATTGACTTCCTCAATCGCTGCGAGTTCGAGGCGCTGGTGGCGGCACCCGACCTCCACACCTGGGCGGGTCGGCGCGACCGGGCATTCCTGCTCTTGGCGGTGCAGACCGGACTCCGCGTCTCCGAGCTGGTCGGGCTCAACAACGAAGACCTCCTCCTCGATCATGGAGCCTCCGCCGTCCGCTGCCAGGGCAAAGGACGCAAGCAGCGCCTGACGCCCCTGCGCCAGCAGACGGTAACCGTACTGCGCACCTGGTCACAAGAACGTGGCGGTCGGCCTTCCGATCCCCTCTTCCCCAATGCCCACGGCGGCCGCCTGAGCCGTGACGGCGTCGACTACCTGCTGGCCAAGCACGTCACCACGGCGGCCACGCAGTGCCTGTCCCTCCGGACCAAGCGTGTCTCGCCCCACGTGCTTCGACATTCCGCAGCCATGGATCTGCTCCATCATGGCGTGGACCGCACGGTCATCGCCCTCTGGCTCGGCCACGAGTCGGTGGCGACCACCGAGGTCTACATCCATGCCGACATGGAGCTCAAGGAGAAGGTTCTGGCAAAGACCTCGCCCTTGGACGTGCCGCCCGGTCGCTACCGCCCCGACGACCGCCTCCTGGCCTTCCTGGAGAGGCTCTGATTATGCCGAGTGCCGCTCACGGAATGGGCCGAGATCCGCCTCGCCCTTCAGGCACTTGCGAAAATCGGGCGCAGGTCACTCGGCATAATCCGGCACTCGGCATAGTGGCG
>DATDGZ010000309.1:0-6024 GCA_036521795.1 Thermoanaerobaculia bacterium
CCCGAGCTCCTCGGGCGACGGCACGCCGGGCGGGTAGATCACCAGCCTGCCGCCGTGCAGCAGCGCACCCCAGATCTCGAGCGTCGAAGCGTCGAAGGCGGCCGGCGCCAGCTGCAGCCAGACCTCTTCCGGGCCGAAGCACGCGTAGCTCGCCCCCAGCACCAGCCGCGCCACTGCGCGGTGGACCACGGCCACCAACTTGGGTTCCCCGGTCGAACCCGAGGTGACCATCACGTAGGCCAGCGAGTCACCTGCGCCGCGCCAATCCCAATCCGCGGGCGCCTCGCGGGTCTCTGCAGCTTCCGGATCTCCGGCGAGATCTCCGGCGATCCTGACAACCATTGGGCCCGTCGCGGCCTCCGCGCCCGCCGCGGCCTCGGCCAGCGTCGCCGCGTTCCCCGTACCGTCGGTCACCAGCACTGGGGCGCCCGCCGTCGCGACCAGCATCGCCAGGCGCTCGGCCGGCCAGGCCGGATCGAGGGGCAGGTAGGCGCCGCCCGCCTTGGCCACCCCGAGCAACGCCACCACCAGCTCGGCCGAGCGCTCGACGCAGACCCCGACCAGCACCTCGGGACCGACCCCGAGCGCCGCCAGGCGGTGGGCCAGCGCGTCCGCCCGCCGTCCGAGCTCGCGATAGGTGAACCGCCGCTCGCCGCAGACCACTGCCACCGCCTCCGGCGCCCGCGCCGCCGCGGTGGCGAACAGCTCCGCCAGGGTCGCCTCGCGGGGATAGTCGCGCGCCGTGTCGTTCCAGCCGGCCAGCAGCTGGTGACGCTCGGCAGGCGCCAGCATCGGCAGTTCCGAGAGGCGACGCCCAGGATCCTCCACCGCGGCCGCCAGCAGCCGGCGGAAGTGGCCGAGCAGCCGTTCGGCGGTCGCCGCGTCGTACAGGTCGGCGCTGTATTCGAGGTCCCCGGCCAGCCCCTCCGGGCCGCTCTCGAGGGTGAGCAGCAGATCGAACTTGGCGCGCGCGAGCCGCGGCGGCAGCAGCTCGGCTCGTGCTCCCGCCAGGCCCGGGAAGCCCGGCGAGCCCAGCGGGATCTCCGCCCGGTCGCGGAACGACAGCACCGCCTGGAACAGCGGCGTGCGGCTCGCATCGCGGCCTGCCGCCAGCTCCTCGACCAGCTTCTCGAACGGCAGCTCCTGGTGGGCGTAGGCGGCCAGGGCAACCCGCCGCACGCGGGCGAGCAGCTCGGCGAACCCGGGGTCGTCCGCGAGGTCGACGTGCAGCGGCAGCGTGTTGACGAAGAAGCCGATCAGCGGCTCGAGCTCCAGCCGGTCGCGGTTGGCGACCGGCGTGCCGACGACCACCGCGCGAGGTCCGGCCGCGCCGCCGGCTCGGCCGAGCAGCGCCGCGAAGGCCGCCAGCAACACCATGAACGGCGTCGCGTCCTGGCGCCGCGCCAGCGCCGCCACCTTGCCCGCGGCGCCCGGCGCCGGCCGCAGCTTCCGGCGGCCGGCGCGCGAACTGCGCGCCGCCGGCCGTGGCCGGTCGGTAGGCAGTGCCAGGGTCCGCGGCGCGCCCTCCAGGGCCTGGCGCCAATGGGCGATCAGCGCGATCAGCGCGGTCGGCGCGGTCGGCGGCTCGCTCGCCGGGCCCAGAAGCCGCCGGCGCTGCCAGAGCGTGTAGTCGAGGTATTGGATGGGCAGCGGCGGCAGGAGCGAGAGGGCTGCCGGCCGGCCCGCCGCCAGCGCGCCGTAGAAGGTGGTGAGCTCGCGCCAGAAGACCGCCACCGAGACGCCGTCGAACACGATGTGGTGGAAGCTCAGCAGCAGATGCCATTCGCCGCCGCCGAGCGCCACCAACCGGGCGCGCAGGGGCGGCCCCGCGGCGAGCGCGAACGGCGCCGCCGCCTCCTCGCCCGCCAGCCGTGCCGCCTCCCGAGCGATCAGGCGCGCCGTCTCGGCGGCGCGGGCCGCCGGCGCACCGGTCGCGGCGGTCGCGGCGGTTGCGGCCAGGCTCGAGAGGTCGATGACCGGCAGCGGCACGGGCGCCGCCGGCTCGACGCGCTGCACCGGCCGCCCTGCGACCTCCGGGAAGCGCGTGCGCAGCGCCTCGTGGCGGCCGGCGATGGCAGTGATGGCGCCGGCCAGCGGCGCCCAGGCGAGCTCGCCGGTGAGCCGCAGCGCCGCCGGGATGTTGTAGGTGGCGCTCGCCGGCTCGAGCTGATCGAGGAACCACAGCCGCTCCTGGGCGAAGGAGAGCGGCGGCAGCTCCGGCCGCGGCTGCGGTGCGATCGGCTCGGGACCGGCCGGGCGGAAGCCGGCGCCGGCCGAGGGGCCGGCGAGCCGCGCGGCCATGCTCGGCATGGCCGCAATGCTCGCAATGCTCGCGATGCTCGCGGCAATGCCCGCCACCGTCGGCGCCTCCAACAGCGCGGCGAGCGGCAGCTCGACGTCGAAGGCGCGGCGCACCCTCGACGCCAGCCGGGCGGCCAGCAGGGAGTGCCCGCCGAGAGCGAAGAAGCTGTCATGGATGCCGATCCGCTCGACTCCCAGCACCTCCCGCCAGAGGCCGAGCAACAGCTCTTCGACCGGAGTGCGGGGCGGGGCGGCGAGGTCCTGCTCGCCGCGGCCCCATTGCGGCGCCGGCAGCGCCCGCCGGTCGAGCTTGCCGTTGGGCGTCAGCGGCAGCGCGGCGAGCCACACGTAAGCCGCCGGCACCATCGGCTCCGGCAGCCGCTCGCGCAGGAAGGCGCGCAGCTCCTCGGCTCCTGGCGCCGCCCTTCCGCCGGCCCCGGCCGTCCCCGTGCCAGGAGCCCCCGCGCCGGCCGTGCCTCCGCCGGACGCCGTAGCCCCGATCGTCTCCGAGGCGGCCGTCCCTGCGCCAGGAGTGACGACGCCAGCCGTTCCCGCGCCGGCCGTCCCCGCGCCGGCCGCTACGACGTAGGCCACCAGCCTGAGATCGCCCGGCGCCTGCGCGGTGGAGCTGTCCGCGGCGCCCGCGGGGATCGCCACCACCGCCGCCGCCGCCACCGCCGGGTGCCGCGCCAGCGCCGCCTCGATCTCCGCCGGCTCGATGCGGAAGCCGCGGATCTTGACCTGGACGTCGCCGCGCCCCAGGAACTGGATGCGCCCGTCCGGCAGGTAGCGGGCGAGATCGCCGGTACGGTACAGGCGCCCGCCGGGCTCGCCGCCGCACGGGTCCGGCACGAACCGCTCGGCGGTCAGGTCCGGCCGCCGGTGATAGCCCCGCGCCAGGCCGTCGCCGCCGGCGTACAGCTCGCCCACCGCGCCCACCGCCACCGGCCCCAGCGCCGCGTCGAGCAGGTAGACGCGGGTGTTGGCGATCGGACGGCCGATCGGCACCGTATCGCCGGGGTCCTGCGGGGACGCCGCCCGCGCCCCAGGCGCCGCCGGCGCTCCCAGGATCTGGCAGCAGGTGAACGTCGTCCCTTCGGTCGGCCCGTAGCCGTTGATCAGCCGGCAGCCCGGCAGCGCCGCGAGCGCCTTCGCCACCGCCGCGGGCGGCAGCGCCTCGCCGCCCGCCAGCAACTGGCGCAGCGGCGCCAGCCCGGCGACGTTGGTCTCGACCATCTGCTGGAACAGCCCCGCGGTCAGCCACAGCGAGCTCACCCGCTGCGCCGCCAGCACCTCGCCGAGCTCCTCGGGCGACGGCACGCCGGGCGGGTAGATCACCAGCCTGCCGCCGTGCAGCAGCGCACCCCAGATCTCGAGCGTCGAAGCGTCGAAGGCGGCCGGCGCCAGCTGCAGCCAGACCTCCTCCGGGCCGAAGCACGCGTAGTCCGTCCTCAGCACCAGCCGCGCCACCGCCCGGTGGACCACCGCCACCAGCTTCGGTTCTCCGGTCGAACCCGAGGTCACCATGACATAGGCCAGGGAGTCGCCTGCGCCGCGCCAATCCCAATCCGCGGGCGTCTCGCCGGTCCCTGCGGCTGCCAGATCTCCGGTTGGATCTGCGGTGACCCCGACAACCGTCACGTCCGTCGTGTCCGCCGCGCCCTCGGCCAGCGTCGCCGCGTTGCCCGCGCCGTCGGTCACCAGCACCGGGGCGCCGGCCGTCGCGAGCAGCAGCGCCAACCGCTCGGCCGGCCAGGCCGGATCGAGCGGCAGGTAGGCGCCGCCAGCCTTGGCCACCCCGAGCAGCGCCACCACCAGCTCGGCCGAGCGCTCGACGCAGACCCCGACCAGCACCTCGGGTCCGACCCCGAGCGCCGCCAGGCGGCGGGCCAGCGCGTCCGCCCGCCGTCCGAGCTCGCGGTAGCTGAGCCGCCGCTCGCCGCAGACCACCGCTACCGCCTCCGGCGCCCGCGCCGCCGCGGCGGCGAACAGCTCCGCCAGGGTCGCCTCGCGGGGATAGGCGCGCGCCGTGTCGTTCCAGCCGGCCAGCAGCTGGTGACGCTCGGCAGGCGCCAGGATCTCCAGTTCCGACAGGCGCCGACCCGGATCCTCCGCCGCCGCCGCGAGGAGCCGGCGAAAGTGGCCCGCCAGGCGCGCCGCCGTGGCACGATCGAAGAGGTCGGTGTTGTAGCGCAGCGCCACCCCCAGGCCGCGACCGCCGCGGCCCACCTCGGCAGCCTGCAGCGAGAGGGCGAACGGTGCGCCCGCCGGCGCGAAAGCCAGCGAGGACAGGACGACGTCCCCCAGGCGCAACCGCGAGCCCGGCATGCCGAGCGCGAAGCCGCCAAGGTCGAGGCCGGCATCGCGGCCTTTCTCGAACGCGAACACCGCGTCGAAGAACGGCGAGTGGGCGGTGTCGCGTTCCGGCAGCAGTCTCTCGGCGAGCAGGCCGAGCGGCATCTCCTGGTGCTCGTAGGCGGCCAGCGCCGTCGCCCTGACCGCCGTCACCAGGGCGGCGAATTCGGGGTCGCCGCCGAGGTCCGACGCCAGCGGCACCAGGTTGACGAAGTTGCCGACGAGATCGGCCAGCGCGGCGCCGGCCGGACCGCCACGGCCATGGGTGGGCGAGCCGACCACGATCTCGGTGCCGCGCGTCATCCGCAGCAGCAGCGCCTGGAACGCCGTGAGCAACAGCATGAACAGCGTTGCCCCGCGACCGCGGGCCACCGTCTCGAGCCCGGCGGTGAGCGCTTCCGGCAGCTCGAAGAGCCAGGCGGCGCCGGCCCACGTCTGGACCTTCGGCCAGGGCCGGTCGGTCGGCAAGACGGCGCGCGCCGGCTCGCCTCCCAGCGCCTGGCGCCAGTGCCGCAGCAGCCGCTCGCCGCCGCTGCCGGCCAGGCGCTCGCGCTGCCAGCGCACGTGATCGGTGTAGCGCAGAGAGAGCGGCGGCAGGGGGAGGGCCGCCGCCGGCGCCGGCGCGGGTCCCCCCGAAGGCGCCGCCGGCGCAGGCGCGGCGGTCTCCCGTGCATACAGGACGGCGAGATCGCGCACCAGGACCTGTAGCGACCAGAAGTCGGCGACGATGTGATGGATCGCCACGAAGAGCAGCCCGGTGCCGGCGGCCCCCTGGCGCGCGTCGGGCAGCAGCCCCACCCGCAGCAGCGGGCCGCGCTCCAGGTCGAAGGGGCGAGAGGCCGCGGCGCGCAGCCGTTCCACCAGCGCCTCATCGCTCTCGTCCGGGGCGGCGGCCGCGAGCTCGAGCGGCTCGAACGAGCCCTGCTCGGCAACCTGCTGCCAGGGGCCTTCGCCGTCCTCGGAGAAGGTCGTGCGCAGCGCCGGATGCCGTGCGACCAGGGCTTCGAGCGCGCGCCCGAGGGCCGCGCCGTCGAGAGGGCTCTCGACCCGCGCCGCGCCGGCCAGGTGGTAGGCGAGGCTCCGTGGCGCCAGGCGGTGGATGAACCAGAGCGCCTGCTGGTTGTAGGCGAGCGGGAAGCGGCCGGCCGCCGGCCCCAGCGCCTCCGGCCTCGGCCCCACCGCCTCCGGCGTCCCGCTCGCCGCGGCCGTGCCGGGCGTTGCGGCGGCCGTGGCCGCGGCCGCGATCTCGACGAGCGCCGCCGCGGCGACGTCGGCCAGCGAGGCGCCAGCGAGCAGGTCGGCGATCGACACCTCGACCCCGAGAGCGCTCTGCAAGCGGCTCTCGATCTCCACGGCGCCCAGCGAGTC
>DATDGZ010000310.1:0-17451 GCA_036521795.1 Thermoanaerobaculia bacterium
GGCAACGCCGCCCGCCGCCCAGCCGGCGCCGCCGCCGGCCGCCGCTCCTCCGGCCGCCGCTCCGGCCGCTCGGCCCCCGCCGCGCGCCGCCGCGCCGTCGCAGCCCGAGGCGGTGCCGGCAGCCTCGTCCGCCCGCCCCACCACCAGCGCGACCGCCCCCAACGGCGCTGCCGCCACCGCCGGCGCCGCCGGCCGGCAGCAGCCCACGGGACCGATGTTCGGCGAGACCATCGAAGTGCGTGTCGTCAACGTCGAGGCGGTGGTCACCGACAAGCGCGGCAATCGCGTTCCCGACCTGAAGCCGCAGGACTTCCGCCTCAAGGTGGACGGCAAGCCGATCAAGATCGACTACTTCAACGAGGTGCGGGGCGGCCAGGCCATCGCTCCCGAGCCGGGCGCCGCCCAGACCATCCCCGGGCTGCCCGACCTGGCGCCCGGCAGCCCGGTCGGCACCAGCTACCTGGTGTTCATCGACGACTACTTCTCGCTCACACCCCGCCGCGACGAGGTGCTGCGGTCGCTGCGCGACGACCTCGTGCGCCTCGGCCCCGAGGACCGCATGGCGCTGGTCGCCTACGACGGCAAGCGCCTGAACCTGCTGTCGAGCTGGTCGAGCTCGAGCCACGAGCTCGCCCGCGCCATCGAGCGCGAGATCGAGACTCCCGCCCACGGCCTCGAGCGCGAGGCCGAGCAGCGGAACTTCCGCGCCACCCAGCCGCCGCGGTCCACCCCCGACCCCGCAGCATCGTTCCGCAGCGGCTTCGCGAACACCCAGCTGAGCATCGAGGAGCGGGCCTACGTCTCGGAGCTCTCCGGTCAGCTCGAGCGGGCCGTCGCCGCGGCCACCAGCACGCTGCGCGGCTTCGCCTCGCCTCCCGGGCGGAAGGTGATGCTGATGCTGGTGGGCGGCTGGCCCTTCTCGCCGGCCGACTTCGCGGTCAACGACATCAATCGCCCGATCATCGAGCACGACGTGCCGCACGGCGAGGCCGTCATGCGGCCGCTGGTCGAGACCGCCAACCGCCTCGGCTACACCCTCTACCCGGTCGACGTGCCCGGCATGGAGACGAATGCGGCGAGCGCCCAAGCGAGCGCCCCGCGGCCGACCGGGGCCGGCTTCGGCCTGCGCGAGCAGGAGCACGAGGGGACGCTGACCTACCTGGCCGGCGAGACCGGGGGCAAGGCGATGCTGAACTCGCTGCGCATCGCGTCGCTCGAGCACGTCGAGGCCGACACGCGGTCCTACTACTGGCTCGGCTTCACGCCCACCTGGGAGGGCAAGGACAAGCGGCACACCATCCAGCTCGAGGTGCTCCGTCCCGGCCTCGCGGTGCGCACCCGCGACAGCTTCCTCGACCGCTCGCGGAAGGCCGAGGTCACGATGATGGTCGAGAGCGCCATGCTGTTCGGCAACTCGCCGGGCTCGCCGACGATGCCGGTGCAGCTGGGCAAGGCGGTGCGCAAGGGCCGCTCGCAGATCGAGGTGCCGTTCACCCTGGCGATCCCCACCGACGCCTTCACCAGCGTGCCGCTGAACGGCAAGTACGCCTCCGAGGTCGAGCTGCGCATCGCCGCACAGGACGAGCGCGGCGACCACTCCGACATCCCGGTGGTGCCGCTGCAGCTGTCGACCGACAAGGAGCCGACGAAGGGCCACTTCGTGCGCTTCCAGAGCAAAGTCACTCTGCGGCGGACGAAGCAGCACCTGTTCTTCGCCCTGTTCGATCCGCTGAGCAACAAGATCACCACCGCCGAGGCGGACGTCAAGCCCGAGTAGCGGCCGCAGGTAGTTGGTCAGTTGCCGGGAGGGACCCTCGCGAGCTGACCCACTACCGGGCCCCGGGCATGTCTCGTGCGTATAATGCGGGTGCCGCACCGCGCGGCATCGAGGGGAGAGCCACGAACCAATGAGCAGATCCAGCCGTTTCCGGTGGCCGGGCGTGCCGCCCGCCATCTTCGCGATCCTTGCCGTCCTCGCCGCGGCCCCGGCCCCGGCCGCGCCGGCGACGGCCGCGGCCTCCACTCCGGCCACCCCGGCCGCCGCCACCGCGCCGCCGCCCGCATCATCCCAGCCCGGCGCGCCGGCCGCCGGTTCGCCTTCGAAGCCGGGCACCGCTCCGGCACCGGCCGCGGGAGCCGGAGCGGGAGCGGCCGCGAGCGCCGGCAAGCAGCCGGCCGACGAGAACTTCATCGAGAGCGTCACCGTCAACGTCGTCAACGTCGACGTCTACGTCTCCGACAAGAAGGGCCGGGTCACCGGCCTGGCGCGCCAGGACTTCGAGCTCTACGAAGACGGCCGGCCGATGGCGATCACCAACTTCCTGGCGGTCGAAGGCGGCAAGACCACCGGCGTCGCCGCGGCAGCCGAGGCCGCCGCCGAGGCCGCCGAGCCGAATCGCCCGCCGAAGCTCCCCGCCGGGTACGAGCAGGCGCCGGTCCCCGAGGACCAGAAGCTGCGCCTGATCGTCTACATCGACAACTACAACCTGAAGCCGTTCGACCGTAACCGGGTGATGCGCGACCTCCGCATCTTCCTCGACCAGAAGCTGCGCCGCGGCGACCAGGTGATGCTGGTGACCTACGACCGCGAGCTGCACGTGCGCCAGCCGTTCACCACCGACACCGGCCTGGTGAATGCCCAGCTGCTGGCGATCGAGAAGATCTCCGCCCAGGGCGTGCACGCCGAGAGCGACCGGCGCGAAGTGCTGAAGAGCATCGAGGACGCGCAGGGCGGCTCCGAGGCCCTGGGCCTCGCCCACGCCTACGCCGGGGCGGCGTTCAACGACATCAGCTTCACCATCGACGCGCTCAAGAACCTGGTGACCACGCTGGCGGGGATGTCGGGGCGCAAGGCGATCGTCTACGTCAGCGACGGCCTGCCGATGATGGTGGGCGAAGACGTCTATTACGCCGTGCAGAGCAAGTTCCCGGGCACCAGCATCATCAGCGAGAGCAGCGAGTTCGACAGCTCGCGCCGCCTCGAGGAGCTGGCCGCGCAGGCCAACGCCAACCGCGTCACGTTCTACACCATCGACGCCGGCGGCCTGCGCGTGTACTCCGCGACCTCGGCCGAGAACGCCACCGCCGGGCAAGGCGTCTACATCGATCAGATCAACATCTCGAACATGCAGAGCAGCCTGCAGATGATGGCCGAGAAGACCGGCGGCATCTACGTGATCAACGCCAACAATGTCCTTCCCCATCTCGACGCGATCGCCGCCGATTTCACGACCTTCTATTCGCTGGGTTACACGCCGCCGCACGTCGGCGACGGGCGCTTCCACAAGATCACCGTCAAGGTGAAGCGCAAGGGCGTCACCGTGCGCTGCCGCGAGGGTTACCGCGACAAGAGCATCGAGTCGCGGATGAGCGACGGCACGCTGGCGGCGCTGCAGTTCCCGTTCCAGGCCAACCCGCTCGGCCTGACGCTCGAGTTCGGACGTCCGTCGGAGCGCAAGGACGGCCTCTACCTGGTGCCGATCAGCGTCAAGATCCCGCTCGGCAAGCTGACGCTGGTGCCGCGCGAGCAGGGCAGCACGGCCAGGGTGCGCCTGTTCATCGGCGCCATCGATCCCGACGGCCGCACCTCCGAGGTCCAGCAGGTGCCGGTGCCGATCAACGTGCCGGCCGCCGAGGTGTCGAAGCTGGGCGGCAAGCACTTCCTCTACACGCTGAGCTTGCTGATGCGCAGCGGCGAGCAGAAGGTGGCGATCGGCATGCGCGACGACGTCGGCGCCCTGGAGTCCTACGTGACCGGCGAGCTGGTGGTCGGCCGCTGACACCGCGCCGCCGCTGCCAGGGAGCGCCGCCGCGCTGCCGGGCCGCTCGACGCGGGGACGCTCGGGCCTGCCGGGAGCGGCCGGCGCCGCCGATTGAGAGTTGAGGGAGCCATCGCGATGGGGAGAGCAGACGGGCGACAGCCGGCGGGCGTGCAGGGGTGGATCGAGCTTTTCCGTTCCCTGGGACAGGCCCTGTTCGAGGTGTTGCGCGCCGAAGCGCGGGCGCTCGGAGAGGACATCCGCCGCTCGGGCGGCGAGCTGGCGCGAGGGTTGGCGCTGCTCGGCGGCGCCGCGGCGCTCGGCTTCTGGACCCTCGGCGCGCTCGTCCTGACGCTGATCGCCGTGCTGGCGATCTGGCTGCCGCCGTGGGCGGCGGCGCTGCTGGTGACGGCGCTGTTCGCGGGCGCCGCCGGCCTGCTGGCACTGCTCGGGATCCGCCGGCTGCGGCGCTTCGAATCCCCAGCCGAGAGCATCCGGCAGCGGGTCTCCGATCACCTCGACTGGTGGAACCATCGCCTGCTCGCCGAGCCGGCGGCCCCAGCGGTCGAGGGCGGACGCCGCGGCCGCCTGCCGTCCGAAGGCCCCGGGGACGCCGCGGGCGGCAGCGCGGGAGGCGCCGGCGGTGTCGGCAGTGCCGGCGGTGCCGGCAGCCAGGGCAGCGAGCGGCCGCGGCCGACGCCTGGCTCGTCGACTCCGCCGCGCATCCATCCCGACGACCCGCTCGAGGAGGACGACCTGTGAGCAAGACCGACGACCGCCGGCGCGAGACCGAGTTGCAGATCGAGGAGAGCCGCCGGCTCGCCGAGGAGCGGCTGGCCGAGGTGAGGGAGGCGGTCGCCACCGAGGCCGGCCGCGTGCCGCGGAACGCGACGCTGGTCGCGATCGGCCTGGCCGCCGCCGCCGGTCTCGCGCTAGGACTTCGCGGCCGCCGGCGCCGCGGCCGGCGGCGGTAAGTTGCCGATCCTGTTCTCTGAACAGCCGGCAGGCCCGGCTGCGGCGCGGGCGGCAGCCGGGGGGGGACGTGGAGGCTACGCCGCGACGGGCCGCTTGAAGACCATGGCGATGTTGTCGGTCGCGCCGGTCTTGAAGTTGACGGAAGTGATCGAGACGAGCTCCCAGCCTTCCTCGCCGAGTGAGGTCAATTGCGGGGCCGCATTGGGGTCCAGGCGGTAGTTCTCGCTGCGGATGTTGATGATCTTGTACTCCCACTTGGTCATTCCACACGCTCCTTTGCCTCACCGGGCAGCTCGCGGCCCCTCGGCCCGGCCATTGTATCGCGCCAGCGCACCTGCACCGCGGCGCCCGGATCGACCCCCCAGCGGCCGGCGAGGTCCTCGCCGCGCATGGCCAGCTCGAGGGTGCCGAGCGAGCCGATCATGACGGCCACCCCGTAGCGCGGGATCTGCTCGTAGTGATCGGCCAGCTGGGCGGCGGTGTGACTGCCGACGCGGGCCAGGATATGGAGGGTCCGTGGCATCGCCGCGCCGGTCAGCGCCTCCGGCAGCCAGGCGGCGGGGATGTCGGTGATCAGGTTGCCGAAGCGATCGATGTGGACCACGACGCCGGATAGCAGGCCCGGCTCCCGCCGCGGCGGCGTGCGGGCGAGGTGGACCGGGTCGGCGATCTCCGGTCCGAGGTCGCCGGGCGATCCGCCGCGCAGCAGGAACGCGGCGACGGGCGCGAAGCGGTCCCGGCCGTGGAAGGTGGCCCCCGGCGCGGCGAGGAAGAGATCGGCGCACTCGACCGAGCGCACCCTGGCGCCGGGCAGCAGCGGCGTCAGCAGGCCGTTGTCGGGAGCCACCAGCAATCCGGCCGCGCTCTCCGCCACCAGGATGCGGCGCGGGCTCCCCACCCCGGGGTCGACCACCGCCAGGTGCACGGTGCCGTCCGGGAAGGCCGGCGCGGCGGCGGCGAGCAGGAACGACGCCGCGGCGATGTTCCCGGGCTCGACCTGGTGCGAGATGTCCACCAGCTGCGTGCCAGGCGCCAGGCGCAGCACCGTTCCCTTGACGGCGGCGACGTAATAGTCGTCCAGCCCGAAGTCGGTGAGCAAGGTCAGCAGCGGCGGCGCCATGGCGGTCTCCGTGGGAGTATGGGCCATCCGGTAGAATCTCAGCGTGCCCCCCGACCGCCAGCATCGCCAGCAGCGCCGGCAGCTCCGGCAGCACCCCCAGCGCCGGCTGCTGCTGTTCACCAAGCCGGCCCGGCAAGGGCGGGTCAAGACCCGTCTGATCGGCGATCTTACCGCCGCCCAGGCTGCCGAGCTGCACGCCGCCTTCCTCGCCGACCTGCTGGCGCGTCTCGCCGGTGGCCGCTTCGAGCTCGACGTCCTGTGGGCGGTCGAGCCTGGAGAGCGGGTGCCCGAGCGTGTCCGGCCCGGCGTCGGCAGCTTGCGCCAGGAGGGGGCCGGCCTCGGCGAGCGGCTCCACGGCGCTCTCGCCGCGGCGGCGCGGCGGTCGCGGGTGGTCGCGGCGCTGGGCAGCGATCATCCCACCGTGGAGGTCGAGCTGGTCGAGCGCGCCTTCGCCGCCGTCGAGAACGGCGCCGACGTGGCGCTCGGGCCGGCCGAGGACGGCGGTTACTACCTGATCGCGCTCGCCGCCGGCGCGGTGCGGCGGCGTCTCTTCGAGGACGTGCCGTGGAGCACCTCCGGGGTGCTGGCGGCGACGCTCGAGCGCTGTGAGCAGCTGGGCCTCGCGGTCGAGCTGCTGCCGGCCGCCGCCGACGTCGATACGCCGGCCGACCTGGCGCGCCTCGCGGTCCGGCTGGCGCCGCCGGGCGCGGCGGCGGACGGCTGCCCGCGCACCCGGGCGTTGCTCGCGCGCTGGCGGCGCCTGCCGGGGTCCGCGGCGCCTGCCGCCGCTCGCGAAGCGGCGGACCTCCGGGAACCGATCGTGGCCGCGGAGCCCTCGGCGTTGCTAGAGCAAGCGGAGCCTGCGGAGCCAGCGGAGCCAGTCGGGCAAGCCGGGCTAGCCGCGCCAGCCGAGCCTGCGGCGCGAACTCGGCGCGGGGGTGGGCGATGAGGATCCTGACGGCGGAAGAGATGCGTGGCGTCGACCGGGCGGCGATCGAGCGGCTGGGCCTCCCCGGCCTGGTGCTGATGGAGAACGCCGCACTGGGGGTGGTGGACGCCATCGGCCGGCGGTATCCGCGGGCCGAATCGGCGGCGATCTTCTGCGGCCCGGGCAACAACGGCGGCGACGGCCTGGCGGTGGCCCGCCAGCTCGCGACGCGCGGCTACGCGGTCGAGATCTTCCTGGCGGCGAGCAGCGCGGGCACCGCGAGCAAGGCGGGCACCGCGGGCACCGCGGGCAAGGCCGGCGAGCGGCCGCCGTCGGGCGACGCCGGGCTGCAGCTGGCCATCTGCCGCCGGCTCGAGCTGACCATCCACGAGCTGGCGCCGGACGGCGACGCGGCGGAGGCGGAGGCGGGGCTGGCGGCCGCGCTGGCGGCGGCGGCGCGGCACGACCTGGTGATCGACGCCCTCTTCGGCACCGGCCTGGCGCGGCCGCTGACCGGCTGGTTCGCCCGCCTGGTCGAAGGGCTGAACGAGGTGCCGCGGCCGCGGGTCGCGGTCGACATCCCGAGCGGCCTCGCCGGCAGCAGTGCCGAGCCGCCGGGACCGCATCTCCTGGCCGACCTGACGGTGACGTTCGCGGCGCCGAAAGTGGCGCACGTCTTTCCGCCGGCGGCGGACGCGGCCGGCGAGCTGGTGGTGACCGACCTCGGCTTCCCACGGCGCCTGGTGGACGAGGCGGCGGGAGATCTTCACCTGCTGGTCGGCGAGGAGCTCTCCGGCCTGCTGCCGCCGCGCGCCCGCGACAGTCACAAGGGCGACTACGGGCACCTGCTGCTGGTCGCGGGCTCGCCGGGCAAGGCCGGGGCGGCGGTGCTGGCGGCACGGGCCGCGGTGCGCGCGGGCGCCGGCCTGGTCACGGCGGCGGTGCCGGAGTCGATCCTGCTCATCGTCCACCTCGGCTCGATCGAGTCCATGGTCCTGCCGCTGCCCGCCTGGTCCGCCGGTCCGCCCCGGGAGCACGGCACCGGCGACGCTGGCGGCGGTCATGGCGGCGGCCACGGTGCCGCCGGCGATCATCGCGCGCTGGCCGCGGTGGCGGTGGAGCAGGTGCTGGCGGCGGCGGCCGGCAAGACCGCGCTGGCCGTGGGCCCGGGCCTCGGCCAGGATGCCGCGACCGTTGCCGCGATCCGCCGGCTGGCCGCGGCGGCCGAGCTGCCGCTGGTGCTCGACGCCGACGGCATCAACGCCTTCGCGGGCCGGCCCGAGGAGCTTGCCGCGCGGCGGGCGCCGACCGTGCTGACCCCTCATCCCGGCGAGCTCGGGCGCCTGCTGGGGATCTCCACGGCCGCGGTGCAGGCCGACCGCCCGGCGGCGGCGCGGCGCGCGGCCGCGGCCACCGGCGCGATCGTCGTCCTCAAGGGAAGCCTGACCCTGATCGCGGCGCCGCGCGGCGGCCTCTACGTGAACCCTACCGGCAACCCGGGGATGGCCTCGGGCGGCACCGGCGACGTGCTCACCGGCATCCTCGGCAGTCTCGTGGCGCAGCGTCTCGAGCCGCTCGACGCGGCCTGCCTCGCGGTCTACCTGCACGGCCTGGCGGGCGACCTGGCGCTGGCCCGGTTACGGGGTCCGGCGCTGGCGGCCGAGGACCTGATCGCGTCACTGCCGGCGGCTTTCGCCGATCTGGCCGACGGCAAGGCGCCGTGAGCGTGCCGCGGCCGGGACCGGACGAGGGCCATGGGGGCGCGGAGGCCGGAGGGAGATCCACCCCCGGCAGGCCCCGGCACGCCAGGCGGTGGATCACCCGCGCCGCCGCCGAGACCGAGCGCCTCGGCGCCGAGCTGGCTGCCGAGCTCGGGCCGGATGGAGTGCTGCTGCTGACCGGCGAGCTGGGCAGCGGCAAGACGGTGCTGGCGCGCGGCGTCGCCGCGGCGCTCGGCATCGACCCGCGCCAGGTGCTGTCGCCGACCTTCAACCTGATCCGCGAGCACCGCGGCGCGGCCGGCCGCCCGCCACGGATGGTGCACGTCGACCTCTACCGGCTCGAGCCGCGGGAGGCGGCCGCGCTGGGGCTCGACGAGGTTCTCGCCGGCGCCGGCGTCAAGGTGGTGGAGTGGGCCGAGCGGCTGCCGGGGCCGCCGCCCGGAGAGGCGGTGACGCTGGCGATGCGCCTGCGCCGCCTGCCGGGCGGACAGGACGAGGAGCGCGAGATCGTCGAGATCGCGCCGGAGGAGCTGTGGCGGCCGGAACGACCGTGAGGGTGGAGGCGTTGCCGGCCGCGGCGACTGCTTGGATAGGACGACGTGCAGGCGGCGAACGGCCGGCTGATGACGTGCAGGCAACGACAGGGAGAGAGGAACCGACATGAAGATTCGCAAGGTGGGAGTGCTCGGCTGCGGCCTGATGGGCGCCGGCATCGCCGAGGTGGCGGCGCGCGCCGGCTTCGAGACGGTGGTGCGGGAGGTCAGCGAGGAGGTGGTGGAGAAGGGACTCGAGAAGCTGCGCGGCTCGCTCGACAAGGCAGTCGAGCGCGGCAAGCTGGACGGCGGGGAGCGCGACAAGGCCTGGGGACGCCTGCACGGCGTCGTCGACCTGGGGGGCCTCGCCGACTGTGACCTGGTGGTGGAGGCGATCGTCGAGAACCTCGACGAGAAGCGCAGGACCTTCGCCGCCCTGGATGCCGTGGTGAAGGAGGGCGTGCTGTTCGCCAGCAACACCTCGTCGCTCACCATCACCCAGATCGCCATGGCGACCCGCCGCCCGGACCGCTTCGTCGGCCTGCACTTCTTCAATCCGGTGCCGGTGATGAAGCTGGTCGAGGTGGTGCGCACGCTGCTCACCTCGCAGGAAGCCTACGACGCAGCGATCGAGGTGGTGCGCGCCTTCGGCAAGGAGCCGGTGACGGCGCGCGACAACTCCGGCTTCCTGGTCAACCGGCTGCTGGTGCCCTACCTGCTGGACGCCGTCCGCGCCTACGAGGAGGGGGTGGGCAGCATCGAGGACATCGACAAGGCGATGCAGCTCGGCTGCGGTTACCCGATGGGCCCCTTCACCCTGCTCGACTTCGTCGGCCTCGACACGACCTATTACATCGCCAACATCATGTTCGACGAGTACCGCGAGAAGCGCTTCGCCCCCCCGCCGCTCCTCAAGCAGATGGTCCTCGCCGGCCGCCTGGGCCGCAAGAGCGGGCGAGGCTTCTACGACCACCCGCGCAAATAGCGGGCAGTAGCCAAGTAGCGCATAGCGTTGACGCGTCGCGGCCAAGGAGATAGCCTTCCCGAAGATCCACGAGAAAGTACCTGATGAAGCTTGGAGAGATGGTCCGTTTCTGGGAGCAGCTCCTCCAGTTCATCGAGGAGGGGCGGGTCGTCCCCATCGTCGGACGGGACCTCCTCACCTTGGACCTGGGCGACCGCCAGGTGCTGCTCTACGATCTTCTGGCCGAGCGCCTCGCCGGCAAGCTCGGCCTGCCCGCGGAGGGTTCGCCCTGCTCGCTCAACGACGTCGCCTGTAGCTACCTGGCAGAGGGTGGCGAGCTCGAAGACATCTACTCCGCCTTGAAGTCGATTCTTGCCGGCCCTGACGCGCTGCCGATCCCGCGGCCGCTCCTGGACCTCGCCGGCATCCGCCCCCTCAAGCTCTTCGTCAGCACCACCTTCGACCCGCTGCTTGCACGCGCCATCGACGAGGTGCGCTTCGGCGGCGCCGCCAAGACCGAGATCTTTGCCTACTCCCCCAACGCGGGAGAGGATCTGCGCTCGCCGGTCGCCCAGCTCGAGAGGCCGGCCGTCTTCCACCTCTTCGGCAAGGTCTCGGCCGTCCCCGACTACGCCGTCACCGACGAGGATCTGCTGGAGTTCGTCCACTCGCTCCAATCGGAGGCCCGGCGGCCCAACCTGCTGTTCGACGAGCTCAACCGCCGGCAGCTCCTGCTCATCGGCAGCAACTTCTCGGACTGGCTGGTCCGCTTCTTCTTGCGCATGGCCAAGCGCGAGCGGCTGTGGCAGGCGCGCGGCGGCACCGACATCGTCGCCGATGCCAGGGTGTGCGAGGACTCGGGCCTGGTGCTCTTCCTCCAGCGCTTCAGCGCCCGTACCAAGGTCTTCCCCGGCGGCGCCGTCGAGTTCGTCCGGGAGCTGGCAGAGCGCTGGCACGAGCGTCACCCGCCAGCGGAGCCGGCCGCCGAGCCGCGACGGTCCGACGATCCGGCCGGGTCCGGCGCCCCGGAAATGGAGCCCGGCGCAGTCTTCCTGAGCTATGCGAGCGAGGACCTGGCCGTGGTCCAGGCGCTCAAGGAGGAGCTGGAGGCCGCCGGAGTCGACGTCTGGTTCGACAAGGACGCCTTGCGGCTGGGCGACGCTTACGAGGCGAAGATCCGCGGCAACATCGACGGTTGCTCGCTCTTCGTCCCCATCCTGTCGCGCCACACCCTGACCCCCGGACGGCGCTTCTTCCGCATCGAATGGGACCACGCCGAGAAAGTGGCGGTGCAGGTGGCGCCGTCGATGCCCTTCATCGTGCCGGTGGCGATCGACGACATCTCCCCCAACGAGCCGGCGATCCCCGAGCGGTTCCGCAAGGTCCACTGGCAGCGGCTCCCCAGCGGCAAGAGCACGCCCGAGCTGGTGGGTGCCCTGCGGCAGCTCTTCCGGGACTATCAGAAGACGATCGCGAGCACGCTCTGAGCGTGAGCCCTCCCGTCGAGATCCCCGACGCCGGCACGGTCGATGCCGAGAATCCCTGGCCGGGCCTGTCGGCGTTCCGCGAAGCGGACCGCGACTTCTTCCAGGGCCGGCAGGTCGAGACCGACGCCCTCCATCGCCTGATCCTTCGCGAGCGCCTGACCGTGCTCTTCGGCCTCTCCGGCCTCGGCAAGACCTCGCTCCTCCAGGCCGGCGTCTTCCCCCGCCTGCGTGCAGGCAACATCTTCCCGGTCTACATCCGCCTCGACTACGCCGCGGGTCGCCTCCCCTTCGCGCGACAGATCCAGGCTGCGATCGCCGGCGCCGCCGCGGCGGCCGGCATCGAGGCGCCGGAGGCCCGGGGCGGCGAGACGCTCTGGGAGCTCTTCCACCGCCAGGGCGCCAACTTCTGGAGCGCGCGCAACCGCCTTGCCATCCCCCTCCTGGTTCTCGATCAGTTCGAGGAGGTTTTCACCCTGGGGAAGGGCCGGGAGGGAGGAGGCGCCGAGCTGCTGGACGAGCTGGCGGACCTGATCGAGGGGCGACCCCCCGCTGCCGTCAAGGAGCGGCTGGACGCCGCGCCCGAGCAGGCCCGGGAGCTCTCGTTCAACCGCCACGACTACAAGGTCCTGTTCAGCCTGCGCGAAGACTTCCTCCCTGATCTGGAGGGCCTCCGCGAGCGTATCCGCTCGATCGTCCTCAACCGCCTGCGCCTCGCTCGGATGAACGGCCGCGACGCCCTCGCGGTGGTGACGGTGCCCGGCGGCGCGCTCATCGAGCGCGAGGTCGCGGAGCGGGTGATCCGCTTCGTGGCGGCCGAGAAGGAGACGGCGGCCGACGCGCCGCTGACGCCGCTCGGCGACCTCGAGGTGGAGCCCGCTCTGCTGAGCGTCGTCTGCCGGGAGCTCAACAACCAGCGCCGGCGGCGCGGCGAGGCGCGGATCTCGGCCGATCTGCTGGCCGGCAGTCGAACGGAGATCCTCTCCGGCCTCTACGAGCGCAATGTCGCCGACCTCCCCGCCGCGATGCGCGCCTTCGTCGAGGACCGGCTGCTCACGGTCTCCGGCTACCGCGACAGCGTCGCCTGGGAAAACGCCCTCACGGTCCCCGGTGTCACCGCCGCGGACTTGGCGAAGCTGATCGACCGCCGCCTGCTGCGCAGCGAGCACCGCGGCGGCGTGCAGCGCATCGAGCTGACCCACGACCTGCTAACCGGCGTCATCCGCGACAGCCGCGACCGAAGACAGCAGCGCGAGGCCGAGGCGCGGGCCGAGGCGGCGCGGCGGGCGGCCGAGGAGGCGGCGCGCCGGGCGCGCCGCGGCCTGCGGCGCACCCGCGCCACGGCCGCGCTCCTGGGGGTCCTCCTGCTGCTCGCTCTCGCCGGGATGTACTCGGGATACCGGGCGCGGCGCGAGGCCGATCGGGCCTTCGCCACCGCCGACCTGGAGCAGGCCCTCAACCTGGCGGGCAAAGGGCGCCATGACCTGGCCCTCGCCCATCTGGCTCGGGCCGCGCGGCTGGACACCGAGAGCCTCGAGGCGAGGAGCGCCATCCTCCAGAAGCTGCTGCGCCGCACCTGGCCGATCCCGGTCGCCTGTTTGAGGCACACCCAGGAAGTGGTGGCGGCCGCCTTCAGCCCGGACGGCCAGCGCGTGGTCACCGCCTCGAAAGACGGCACGGCGCGGATCTGGGACATCAGCACCGGTCATGCCATCGGTAAGCCCATGCGCCACCAGGGGGAGGTGGTGACCGCCGAGTGGAGCCCGGACGGCCGGTCGATCGCTACCGGCTCGAAGGACCATACGGTGCGGCTCTGGGACGCCCGGACGGGCCTGCCGGCGGGCCCGCCGCTACGTCACGACGGCGAGGTGACGACCGCTCAATGGAGCCCGACCGGCGGGTGCCTGCTGACCGTGACGGCGGACGGAACCGCGCGGTTCTGGGACACCCGGAGCGGCTCGCCCCGGAGCCAGGGACAACTCCGCGAGAAGGTCGGTTGGGCCGGGTGGAGCCCGGACGGCCGGCACGTCGCAACCTTCTTCTCCGAATCCGCCCGGGTCTGGGATGCCGCGACGGGAGAGCCCTCGAGCCTCCCTATGCGACATGGCGATCGGGTCCACTCGGCTGCCTTCAGCCCCGATGGGCAACTGCTGGTGACCGCTTCCGCGGACCAGACGGCCCGGATCTGGGATGCCGCGACGGGCTTGCCCGTGGGCGAGCCGATGCGCCATGCCGGGGCGGTCCTGTCCGCGGCATGGAGTCCCGGCAGCCGGCTCATCGCGACGGCCGGCAGCGACCGGAGTGTGCGTCTCTGGGAGGCCTGCTCCGGCCGCTCGGTCGGCATTCCCATGGTCCAGGAGATGACCGCGACGCTCGTCCGTTTCAGCCCGGGCGGAGAGCGGCTGCTCACCCTGGTGGAGGATCAGACGGTGCGGATCTGGGACACCGCCACCTGCCTCCAGGTGGGCGAGCCCCTGCGGCATCAAGACTGGGTGACCGATGCCCACTTCAGCCCCGACGGCAGGCGCGTGATCACAGCCTCGAGTGATGCCACGGCAAGGGTCTGGGACGCGCCGATGGGAGGCCTGATCGGCAGCTCCGTGCGCCACGCGGGGCCCGTCAACCAGGCCGTCTTCAGCCCCGACAACCAGCGCCTGGTGACCGCCTCGAATGACGGCACCGCCCGGGTCTGGGACGCCCAGACCGGCTTCGAGATCGGCGCGCCCTTGCTTCATGGCGCCCGGGTGGTGGGAGTGGCGTGGAGCCCCGCGGGCGACCGGGTGGCTACCGCCTCGAAGGACGGCACCGCCCGGGTCTGGGACGTCCGGACCGGCCGGCCTCTCGGGGAGCCGATGCGCCATGGGGGAGGGCTTCAGCTCTTCGACGTCGAGTGGGGCCCCGACGGCAGGCGCCTGCTCACCGCTTGCGAGGATGGGACCGCACGCTTGTGGGACGCGACGACCGGCCGCGCGTTGAGCGTGCTGCGGCACGCGGGCCCGGTCTTCCGGGCCCGCTTCAGCCCCGACGGCCGCCGGGTGGCTACCGCGTCCCGCGACGGCACGGCGCGGATCTGGGATGCAGCGACCGGCCGAGCGGTCGGCAAAGCCCTGCGCCATCAGGGCGCGGTGAGATCCGTCGACTGGAGCCCGGACGGCCGGCGGGTGGTCACCGCCTCGGCGGACAGCACGGCGCAGGTCTGGGACGCCACGTCGGGGACCACCTTCGGAGCCCCGCTCGGCCCATCCCTGCGCCATCAGGACGAGGTGACCTCGGCGCACTTCAACCGCGACGGGAGCTGGGTGGTGACGGCTTCGCTCGACGGCACGGCGCGAATCTGGGACGCCGCCACCGGTGCCCTCTTGAACCAGCCGCTGCACCACCACGACAGCGTCGTCTCCGCGCTCTTCGCGTCGACCAACACGCGCGTCCTCACGGCGTCATGGGACGGCACGGCGCAGGTGTGGATCGTCCGCACCGGCCGCCCTCAGGGTGAGCCGATGCGCCACGAGGGGAAGGTGACCGACGCCGAATGGAGCCCGGACGGCCAGCTCGCGGTCACGGCTTCCGAGGACGGCACGGCAAGGATATGGCACACCCTTTTCAGCTCGCCGGCGGACGCGCCCTGGTTGGCGATGCTGGCCGAGGCGATCGGTGGCGTCGAGATCGACAGCCAGGGAGTGCCGGTCCCGGTCCCCGACCGTGAACATCGCCTGGCCGTGCTGCGCCGCGACGCTCCGCGAGCGTCCGGGATCACCCCCGTGGTTGCCACCTTCGTGGACTGGTTTCTCGCCGACCCGTGGAGCCGCGCCATCACCCCCTTCTCGCGGATCAGTGCCGCCGAGTACATCAAGAGGCGGCTGGCAAAAGGCACTCCCGAAGCCCGCCGGCAGGCCGAAAGCATCTACCCGGGCCACCCGCTGTTGCGCAACTCCCCGCCGCCACGGCCCGGCCGGACTGGCATGCCACGAGCAAGGGGACGCTGACGACGCTGACGCACGGCTGGAGCGCGCGCCGCCGCCGTCTGCTAAACTAGGCAGCCTCGAACGGCGGCGCCTGCCTGCCGCGGGAACCCGTTGCCCAAGAACCGTACTCGCCGTGAGATGGCCGCGCCCGACCTCGGGGATTTGCCGGTCGCCGCCGATCCGTTACCGCCTGATGACCTCGCGCCCACTGACACTGCCGCTCCGGTCCTCGGACCCACACCCGCGCCCGCGCCGGCGATGGGCCGCGCGCCGGTCCCCGGCCTCTCCGGGGCCGTGCTTCCTATGCCGATGGGCCAGGTGACGCTGGCCGAGGAGGGGCTGGACACCCTCTTCGGCACGCAGGACGAGAACCTGCGCCGCATCGAGCGCACCTTCGAGGTCACCGTCGCGGCCCGCGGCACCGAGCTGCAGATCCTCGGCGAGCCGGAGCGGGTGACGGTCGTCGAGCGGCTGCTCACCGACCTCTCCACGGTGTCGCAGCGAGGCTATCGCTTCCGTCCCGGCGACGTGCAGACGGCCATCCGGGTGCTGTCGGAGGACCCCAAGACCTCGCTGGTCGAGTTCTTCCTGCCCGAGGGGCTGCTCGCCTCGGTGCGGCGGCTGATCACGCCGCGCAGCATCAAGCAGCAGCTCTACCTCAAGGCCATGGCCGAGGTCGACCTGACGATCGCCATCGGCCCCGCCGGCACCGGCAAGACCTATCTCGCGGTGGCGATGGCTGCCGCCGCGCTGTTCGAGAAGCGGGTGCGGCGCATCGTGCTGGCGCGCCCGGCGGTCGAGGCGGGCGAGAAGCTCGGCTTCCTGCCCGGCGACCTCGCCGAGAAGGTCAACCCGTACCTGCGGCCGCTGCACGACGCGCTGCACGACATCATCGGCTACGACAAGGTGGGACGCATGATGGAGCGCGGCATCATCGAGGTGGCGCCGCTCGCCTTCATGCGCGGCCGCACCCTGAGCGACAGCTTCATCATCCTGGACGAGGCGCAGAACACCACCACCGAGCAGATGAAGATGTTCCTCACCCGCATCGGCTTCAACGCCAAGGCGGTGGTCAACGGCGACATCACCCAGATCGACCTGCCGCAGGGACGGCAGTCGGGCCTGCGCGAGGCGCAGGAGGTGCTGGCGGGGGTCGACGGCATCAAGTTCTTCACCTTCGACCAGCGCGACGTGGTCCGCCACTCGCTGGTGCAGCAGATCGTCACCGCCTACGATCAGTTCGACCGGGTGAAGAAGGAACGCGACGAGGCGCGGGCCGTGCCGCCGCCCGCGCCGCCGGCCCGAACGGCCTGAACGGCCCGAACGGCCGGACCGGCCCCGCGGACGGAACGGCCGGATAGCCAGTCGGTCCCGTCGGCCCGGCCGGAGCGGCCGAACACCCTGAAGGGCTTGACCGGCGCCGGCGGCGAGAGCCTCCGAGAACGGCCGAGAAGCCTCGAGCCGGAACCGCATCGAACCATGAGCGCCACCAAGCCCCCGGCACCACGCCTCCAGCTGCTGCCAGCCTTGCGGACCGGCTTCTGGCGCCGCTGGCGGCCGCGCGGGGTCTGGCGCCGGCTGCTCGAGCTGCCCTGGGTGTGGGTGATGCTGCTGGCGGCGGCGGGAGGCGCCGCGCTGACGCCGGGGGGCTTGCTCGCGCCGATGCTCTCCTCGCGCATCGCCCCGGGGGGCGTCGCCGGCCGCGACTACGTCGCCTCCCGCGACCTGATGCTCTACGACGACGGGGCCACGCGCGCCAAGCGGGAGCAGGCGCGCGAGCGGGAGCTGCCGGTCTACGACTTCGATCCCGGGGTGCAGGCGCTGCGCGACGCCCAGCTCGGGCAGCTTTTCACCGCCGGGCGTCAGCGCCTTCCCGCGACGCGTACCGAGGCGGCGCGCGAGGCGCTGGCGCGCGACCTCGCGGCGCAGCCCACGGGCGCCGCGCCGACGCCGCAGGCCCAGCTCGAGACCGCCGCGTCGAAGGCAGCCGGCGCCGGCGGCGCGTC
>DATDGZ010000311.1:0-6259 GCA_036521795.1 Thermoanaerobaculia bacterium
CTCCGGAACGTGAGCGTGCCGTGCCGGCGGCGCCCCTGGTTGCCGTGCGCCCGGCCGACCTCGCCGCCTGCGGGGGCTGGCGCGCCGCCGCCACCGCAGCGGGCCGGCGTGCGGCGGAGCCGCGGCTCGAGGCAGCGCCCCGAGAGGTGCGGCCGGGAGCAGCGGCCCGGGAGGTCCGGCCGGCACCGGCAGCCGGCCTCGCCGCGGCGGCCCGGGCGGGGCGCCTGGTCGAGGCTGGTGTGCGGCCTTTCCCGGTCCCGCTTCTTCCGGCTTGCCGGGTAGCCGCCCCACGACGAGCCCCCGAGGTAGCGGCGCCGGCCCGCGCGGCAGGTCGAGGGCCTCCAGCGACCGCGGTGGCGCTTCCCTTGCGTGCCGAGCCGCCGGTCGCAGCTGCCGCTGGCCGGCGCGTCCGCGCCGCCGCGGTGGCGGCCGCGCCGGAGCGCCCTGCCGCATCCGCTGCCGCCCGCCGCGGCCGGCTCTTCGCCGGCCTGGTCCGCCGAGGCGCCGCAGCGGCCGCCGTCTGCGTCCCCGCCCTCGCCGCCGCCGGCGGCTTGCCGCTCCCCGCCTCGCGTTCGCGCGCCAGGGTGGCCTGCGCCGCCGCGAGGCGGGCGACCGGCACCCGGTACGGGGAGCAGGAGACGTAGTCGAGGCCGACGCGGTCGAAGAAATCGATCGAGTCGGGGTCGCCGCCGTGCTCGCCGCAGACGCCGAGATGCAGGTCGGCGCGCGCCCCGCGGCCGCTCTCGCAGGCCAGGCGCACCAGCTGCCCGACCCCCTCGTCGTCGAGGCGCGCGAATGGGTCGTAGGGCAGCACGCCCGACTCGAGGTACTGCGGCAGGAAGCGCCCGATGTCGTCGCGCGAATAACCGTAGGTCATCTGCGTCAGGTCGTTGGTGCCGAACGAGAAGAAGTCGGCATGGACGGCGATCTTGGCGGCGATCAGCGCCGCCCGCGGCACCTCGATCATGGTGCCGATGGCGATCGGCAGTCGCAGATTCTCCTCCGTGAGCACCCGTTCGACGGTGGCCACGATGTGTTCCCGCAGCCGGATCATCTCCTGCTCGGCGCCCACCAGCGGCACCATGATCTCGGCCTCGACATGATCGCCGGCACGCGTCCGCACGCAGGCGGCGCGGGCGATCGCCTCCACCTGCATGTCGTAGATCTCGGGCGCCGTCATGCCGAGGCGGCAGCCGCGATGGCCGAGCATCGGGTTGGCCTCGGCCAGCGCCGCCGCCCGCGCCGCCACCTTGGCCGCCGGCACCCCCATCTGCTTGGCGAGGCCGGCCAGCGCCTTGTCCCCGTGGGGCAGGAACTCGTGCAGCGGCGGGTCGAGCAGGCGCACCGTCACCGGCAGGGCGGAGAGGGCGGCGAAGATGCCTTCGAAGTCCTTCTGCTGCATCGGCAGCAGCTGCGCGAGCGACTCGGCGCGGTCCTCGGCGTCGTCGGCGAGGATCATCCGCCGTACCCATGAAATGCGGTCCGCCGCGAAGAACATGTGCTCGGTGCGGCACAGGCCGATGCCCTCGGCGCCCAGGGCGCGGGACACCCGGGCGTCGACCGGCGTGTCGGCATTGGCCCGCACCCGCATCCGCCGCAGCTCGTCGGCCCAGGTCAGGATCTTGCGGAAGCTGACCACCGCCGGCGAGGGCGCTGCGGCGGCGCCGGCGGCCCGGGTCTTCGCGGCTGCCTTGGTCTCCCTGGCAGTGTCCCCGGCAATGTCCCCGGCGGTCCCGGCATCGCCCACCAGCGTCCGCAGCACTGCCGAGGGGCGGGTGGCGAGGCCGCCGGCGATCACCTCGCCGGTGGTGCCGTCGATGGAGATCTCCTCCCCTTCCCGCAGCTCGCGCTCTCCCGCCCGCACCACGCCGGCACGCTCGTCCACGTCGAGATCGCCGGCGCCGACCAGGCAGGGCTTGCCCATGCCGCGCGCCACCACCGCCGCGTGCGAGGTCATGCCGCCGCGCGAGGTCAGGATGCCGGCGGCCGCGTGCATGCCGACGATGTCTTCGGGCGAGGTCTCGGCGCGCACCAGGATGACCGGTCCCTGCGCGGCAAGCTCGGCGGCGCGATCGGCGGACAGCACCATGCAGCCGGAGGCGGCGCCGGGGCCGGCCGGCAAGCCGCGCGCGAGCAATCTCCCGTCGGCCACCGCCCTGGCCTTCTCCTGCACGTCGAACTCGGGCGCCAGGACCTGCACCAGGTCGTCCGGCTTGACCCGCGACACCGCCTCGCGCGGCGTGATGATTCCCTCGTCGACCATCTCGGCGGCGATGCGCACGGCGGCGGGGCCGGTGCGCGCGCCGCGGCGCGTCTGCAGCATGTACAGGCGGTCGTGCTGGATGGTGAACTCGACGTCCTGCATGTCGCGGTAGTGGCGCTCGAGGCGGGCGCAGACCTCGCGCAGCTCGCGGTCGGCCTGCGGGAAGTCCTCGGCCAGCCCGCGGCCGCCGTCCAGCCCGACGATCGGCCGCGGCGTGCGGATCCCCGCCACCACGTCCTCGCCCTGGGCGTTGACCAGGTATTCGCCGTAGACCCGCGCCTCGCCGGTGGCCGGGTTGCGGGTGAAGGCCACGCCAGTCGCGCAGTCATTGCCGCGGTTGCCGAACACCATCGCCTGGACGTTGACCGCCGTGCCCAGGCGGTCGGAGATGCCGTTGATGCGCCGGTACTCGCGCGCGCGCCGGTTGTCCCAGCTCGAGAACACGGCGCCGATGGCCCCCCACAGCTGGGCGCGCGGCTCCTCGGGGAAGGGCTGCCCGTGCTCGGCGATCAGGCGCCTGAACTTCTCGGCGACGGCGGCCAGGGCGGCGGGCGGCAGCTCGTTGTCGCTGGCCGCGCCGTGCTCCGTGCGCGCCGCGGCGAGGATCTCCTCGAAGGCGGCGTGCTCGACGCCGAGCACCACGTCGCCGTACATGGTGAGCAGCCGCCGCCAGGCGTCGAGCACGAAGCGCGCATCGGCGCCGCGCGCGGTCCAGGCATCCACCAGGGTCTGCGACAGGCCGAGGTTGAGCACCGTGTCCATCATCCCCGGCATCGACATGGGGGCGCCGGAGCGCACCGATACCAACAGCGGATTGGCCACGTCGCCGAAGCGCTGACCGGTCAGCGCCTCCAGCCGCCGCAGCTGGCGGTCGAGCTCGCTCTCGAGCCCCGGCGGATAGCTCCCGTGGTGCTCCTGGAACCAGGTGCAGACCTCGGTCGTGAGCGTGAAGCCGGGAGGCACCGGGATGCCAAGCCGGCTCATCTCCGCCAACCCGGCCCCCTTGCCCCCCAGCAGCTCCTTCTGATCCCCCCTGCCGTCCGCCTTGCCGCCGCCGAAGGCATAGATGTACTTGGCTGCCATGCGCCCTCCAATCCTGTAGGCCGCGAGTCTAACCGATCGGCATGGCGCCGCGTTGTCGCCTGACCTCCCTCGACAGGCACCACTCTCTTGAACCCGAGGGCCGCCGGCGAAGCGACTTCGACCGCGGCCATCCTCCCCCTTAGCCAGAGATCGACCAGGAGACAAGAGATGAAGAAAACGGTCCGGAAGCTCCAGCTCAGCCGTGAAACCCTGCACACCCTCATGCTCGCCAAGGTGGCCGGCAACAACCCCACGATCTACCACTACTGCACCGTCAACGGCTACTGCACGGTGACCTGCGCGCGCAATTGCACTCAGAACGCCTGCCTGTAGGCGCCCCGCTGCCGCGGAAGACTCCCAGGGCTACGCGCCGGCGCGGGCAAGCTGCTCGGCGCGGCCCGCCTCCAACTGTCGGCGAGGTGGTACGCGGCGCGGCTTGACCTCAGCGGCGGCGCGAGCGAAATGGAGACCGGACCGTTCCGGGCGGGATCGCTCGGAGGTATGCGGTGGATATAGACTCGCGCCAGGAGGTGACGATCGATGGCGGATCGCGCCAAGCACTTCAAGAGCGGCAGCGGTTGACCAATGGCTCGATCCGCTGCTCCGTGGGCGGCCGTCTCGGTTTCCTCTGAAGTTCGGGCTCATTGAGGTCACGGCGGCGCGGAGGGCATACATCGACGTCTTGATCCTAGCCTCCTGGGCCGCTCGATAAGCAGCTGATTTGTAGCAGCGAACGGCAGCGAACAGCCTCTAAGAAAGCTACGCTGGCTTCTTCTGGAAGGGAAGCCTCGGCGAGCCAATGCTCCAACGGCGATTGCATAGTGACCGGGACCTTAGTTATGCGCTCCTTGAATTGCCGCCGCCGCGCGCCCGGTGCTCGGCCTTGTCGACGACCACCTCGGTCAGCCGGGCGGTGCGGCTGACGGTGCGCAGGATGGCTTGCAGGAGGGCGATGCGGTTGGCGCGCACGCGCTCGTCGGGGTCCATCACCAGGACTTCGACGAAGAAGCGGTCGAGCACCGGCGCCAGCTCGGCGATGCGGCGCAGGGCGCGCTCGTAGTCGCCGGCGGCGGCGGCGGCTTCGACCTCGGCGCGCAGGCCGGCGAAGGCGGCGGCGAGGTCGCGCTCGGCGGGCTCCGCGAGCTGCGCCAGGCGCTCGGGATCGAGCGGGTGGTCGGGCAGGTCCTTGACGATGTTGGCGATGCGCTTGGCCGCCAGCACCACCGACAGGAAGGACGCTTCGCCGCGCACCCGGTGGATGGCGTCGACGCGAGCGCGCAGGTCCGGGAGGTCGGCGGCGCCGGCGGCGAGCGCGGCCTCGATCTCGTCGTAGGCGTAGCCATCGATCCCGAGCACGTAGCGGATGCGGTCGTCGAGGAACGGCCGCAGTGTCTTCTCGAGCTCCGCGGCGCCGCGGGTCAGGCGCTCGCCGTAGAGCTCCATCGCCGCCGCCACCAGGCGGCCGAGGCTGATCGCCAGCCGCCCCTCGAAGGCGATGCGCACGGCCCCCTGGGCGGCGCGGCGCAGGCCGAAGGGATCCTTGCTGCCGGTGGGCACCAGGCCGATGCCGAACATGCCCACGACGGTGTCGAAGCGGTCGGCCAGGCCGGCGACCTGGCCGGCGCAGCCGCGCGGGATGGCGTCCTCGGCGGAGGTGGGCAGGTACTGATCGTAGAGCGCCTGCCAGACCGCCTCCGGCTGCCCCTCGCCGCGGGCGTAGATGCCGCCCATGACCCCCTGCAGCGACGTGAATTCCTTCACCATCTCGGTCGCCAGGTCCGCCTTCAGCAGGCGGGCCGCCGCCACCGCGTCCGGCGCCACGTCCTGCCATCCCAGCTCCTCGCAGATGAAGCCGGCGAGCGCCTGCAGCCGCGCGGTCTTCTCGGCGTAGCTCCCCAGACGCTCATGGAAAGCCAGCCGGCCGAGCTGCTCGGCGCGGCGCGCGAGCCCCGCCTCGAGATCCTCGCCGTAGAAGAAGCGCGCGTCGGCGAGGCGTGCCGCCACCACCCACTCGTTGCCCGCGCGGATGCGTCCGGCCGGGTCGTCGGGGCGGTCCATCACGGTCAGGAAGTACGGCAGCAGGCGGGCGTGCGGCGGGTCGTCACGGGAGACGACGGTGAGGGCGCTCTGGTGGTCGCGCAGGCTGGTCGCGAGCACCTCGTCCGGCAGCTCCAGGAACGTGGGATCGAAGCCGCCTTCGAGGACCCCCGGGATCTCGCACAGGGCGGCCAGCTTGTCGACCAGCGGCTCGTCCTCGACCAACCGGCCGCCGAGCGCCTCGGCGCGCTCGCGCATGGCGGCGGCGAGGACGGCGCGGCGGCGCTTCGGGTCGACTTCGATGTGGCGGGACGCCAGCTTGCGGCGGTAGTCGGCGGCGCCGCGCACCTTGAGCGGCCGCGGCGACAGGATCGGATGGCCGGCGGTCGCGTCGCCGGCCGCGACGCCGAACAGTTCGAACGGCACCACCTCGCCGTCGAGCAGCGACACCAGGCCGTGCACCGGCCGCACCCAGGGTCCCTCGCCGGCGCCCCAGCGCATGGTCTTCGGCCAGGAGATGGCGGTGAGGATGCGCGGCACCAGCTCGGAGAGCACCGTGGCGGTGGGCCGGCCGGCGGTGCGCCTGACGGCGGCGAGGTACTCGCCCTTCTCGGTCGCCACCCGCAGCAGCTGCTCCGGCTCGACGCCGCAACGCCGCGCGAAGCCGAGCAGCGCCGGGGTCGGGGAGCCGTCGCCGGCATACGCGGCGCGCACCGGCGGCCCCATCACCTGCTCCTCACGGTCGGGCTCGCGCTCCGACACACCGCTCATGCGCACCAGCAGGCGGCGCGGGGTGAACCCGGTCTCGATCTCGCTCACCCGGAGGCCCCGCGCCGTCAGCTCCTCGAAGACGCGGGTGGCGATCTCGCGCACGCC
>DATDGZ010000312.1:0-12796 GCA_036521795.1 Thermoanaerobaculia bacterium
CTGAGCGCCGCGGCGGAGGTCGCGGCGGCCTCGCCGCGCGGCACCTGGTTCCAGATCGTCTGGCGCCCGGCGCCGGCGGCCACCGGCGCCGGGGCGTCAGGCGCCGTCGGGGCCGGGCCGGGAGCGGGGGCGGGAGCCGGGGCCGGGGCCGGAGCGGCGGCCACGGGCGGCCAACCATCTTTCGCGGCCGCCGACTATGTCTTCCTGCTGAAGCGTGCGGCGGTGGCGGTGAGCGGCGCCCAGGCCAATGTCCACGTGGCCACGGCCCCCCTACCCGCCGATCCGGCGATCATCGCCGCCTTCTACGGCGCCGAGGTGGCGGCGTACGTCGATCTCGTGGCCCTGCGCGCCGATCCGGAGGACGCCTCCCGGCTGGCCGGCGCCGCTCAGAAGGTTCATGAGCTCGATCCCGGGCGGCCGCTCGCTCTCGATGCGCTCCCTTATCCACCGGCGCCGGCGGGCGCCGCGCTGGCCGAAGCTGCCCGCCAGGCCGCCGCCGGCTTCGACCTGACCCTCTTCCGCGCCGCGGGGGCCGCGGGGACCGCGGGGGCGCCTGCCTCCGGCGCTCCCGGCGTCTCCGGTGCTCCCGGCTCGCCCAGCGGCCCCGGCGCCCCGGAGATCACCGCCGCGGTGCTGAATCCTCTTGCCCTGCTGGCGCGCGAGCTCTCCGGCGACCTGTCCTACGATCCGGGTGCCGCCCCCACCGGCGCGGCCGAGGCGTGGGCCTTCGTGCGCGGCAAGGACCTTGCCCTGCGGGTCATCGCCGTGCTGCCGGCCGCGCCCGGTGCGGCAGGCGCGCCCGGTGCCCCCGGCGTGGGCGGCGCCGAGACTCCCGCTCTCGCCGCACCGGTGTTGCACTTCGCGGACCCCGACCTGCGGCGCCCGACCCGCTTCCCGTTCGCCGCCGGGGCGGTGGCGCCGCCCAGCGGCAAGATCACGCCGCCGCCCCACGCCGGCCTCGACGTGCTGGTTCCCGACCCGAGCCCGGTGATCGTGCTCGGCATCGAGAGGCTCACCGCCGCCGAACGCCAGGGGGTCGCGGAGAAGCTCACCGTGGCCTCGGAGCGCGAGATCCCGGTCGAGGAGATCCTCAAGCGGTTGCAGGTCTTCGAGGAAGCGCAGCACCGGCGGCTCGACGACTACACCGCGATCAACACCACGCACCTGCGCTTCCAGCCCAGCTCCGGCGCCGCCAGCGTCGAGGCGACCCTCACCGGCCCCTTCTTCTGGAGCCGCGTCGAGGGCGCCGACTGGGCCTGGGAGTCGCTCTACCTCAACGGCGTCCGCTGGCGCGGCAAGACGCTGCCCGAGATCCCGCTCATCCAGCCGGAGAAGGCGGCGGCGCTGCCGCTCGAGATCCTGTTCACCCGCGAGTATCGCTACCGCCTGCGCGGCACCGAGAAGGTCGCCGGCCGCGACGCCTGGGTGGTCGACTTCGCCCCCGCCGGCCCCGGCGCCTCGGGCCGCCGCCTCTACCAGGGCACGGTGTGGATCGACCGCACGCTCTATGCCCGCCTACGCACCCGTGCGGTGCAGCTCGGGCTGCAGGGCGAGGTGACCTCGAACGAGGAGACGCTCGAGTACACGCCGATCGATCGCCAGGGCCAGCCGGCACCGTGGTCGGCGGACAGCTACGTGCTGCCCCTTCACCTGGTGGCGCAGGAGATCTTGTCGGTGCTCGACGCACCCCTCCTGGTCGAGCGCGAGACCCAGATCACCCACGTCGAGGTCAACCCGCCCGACTTCGCCGCCCGCGAGAAGAGCGTCCAGGACACCGACGTCACCATGGTGCGCGACACCGACCAGGGGCTGCGCTACCTGGTCAAGAAGGGCAGCGGCCCGCGCGTCGTCAAGCAAGGCTTCGCGCCGAGCAAGCTGTTCGCGCTGGCCGGCCTGTTCGTGGACGATTCGCTGAGCTATCCGCTGCCGCTCGGCGGGGTCAACTACTTCACCTTCGATTTCAAGAACAGCGGCAAGCAGGTCAACGTCTTCTTCGCCGGCGCGCTGCTCATCGCCAGCGCCGCCGAGCCGCGGCTGGGCGGCAGCAGGTTCGACACCGGCGCCGACCTCTTCGCCATCGCCGTGCCGTTCACCGACGACCTCTACCAGCAGGGCAAGGAGGTGGTCGACCAGGAGCTGAAGATCCGCCCCGCCACGTTCAACCTCAAGCTCGGCCATCCCCTCGGGGAGTACGCCAAGCTGGGCATCGACTACGGATTGCTCGACTCGGTGTACAGCCGCAACAGCAACACCGCGCGGGACTTCGTGCTCCCCAGCGACAACCTGCTGCAGTCGGCCGGGGGCGACCTCAGCTACACCCGCGCCGGCTACACTCTGGCGGGCCACTACAGCTACAACATGCGCTCGAGCTGGCACCTCTGGGGACTGCCGGGCAATCCCGACTTCAGCCCCGCCGACCGCGATTTCACGCGCTGGAACCTGACCGCCACCAAGAACTGGTACCTGCCCTTCTTCCAGAAGCTCGGCGCCGAGATCAACTACTTCTCGGGCGACCACCTGGACCGCTTCAGCAAGTACGAGTTCGGCTTCTTCGGCGGCACCCGCATCCACGGCTACCGCAGCAACGCCGTGCGCGCCAGCGAGGCCGTCATCGGCCACTTGAGCTACGGCTTCGACTTCAGCGACCTGTTCCGGATCGACACCCTGTTCGACGCCGCCCTCGCGACCGACAAGGAGACCGGCCTCCACAACACCCTGCTCGCCGGCACCGGCGTGGCCGGCAGCCTGATGGGACCCTGGCAGACCCTGATCACCCTCGACGCCGGCCTGCCGGTGGCCGGGCCCGACCACGGCTTCGTGCTCTACCTGGTGTTCCTCAAGCTCTTCGGCTGATCGCCGGCGCCGGCCGGAAGCTGTGCAGATCGATGACGCCGGTGATCGGCAGCTCGATCGGGTCGCCGGGGTCGTCGTCCATGGGCGCAAATGAAGCGTATCACGGATGAGGCGGCAGCGTAGGATACTCCGCGCGTGCGCTCCTCCTCGGCGTCGCTGTTGCAGAGGCTGCGCCGGGGCCGGCGGCGACTGGGCGGCTGGCTGCGCGGACCCTACCTCGAGCTCGTCTATAGCGAGCGCTACCGCCTGGACCTCCCCGGCAACGACGCGCTGCGCGGCGAACGCATCCTGTCGGCGCTCGACAGTGCCGGCCTGCTGCATCCGCGCGCCGTCCACCGCGCCGAGCTCGCCCCGTTCCGCGAGCTGCGCCGGGTCCACACCGACGCCTACCTCGATTCGCTGTCGCGCCCGGACGGGCTGCTGGAGGTCTTCGGTCTCGAGCTGCCCGAGTATGCCGTCGAGCGCGCCATGGCGGGACAGCGCGCCATGGTCGGCGGCACCACGCTCGCCAGCCATCTCGCCCTGGCCTCAGGCCGCCTGGCCGCCAACCTCGGCGGCGGCCTGCACCACGCCTTCGCCGGCAAGGGCGAACGCTTCTGCATCTTCAACGACGTCGCGGTGGCGATCGCCGGCTTGCGGGCGGAGGGCTTCGCCGAACCGATCCTGGTGGTCGATCTCGATCTCCATGACGACGACGGCACGCGTTCCATCTTCGCGGGCGACCACAGCGTCCACACCTTCTCGGTGCACAACCGCACCACCACCGAGGTCCGCGGCGAGACCGCCACCATCGTCGAGCTGGGCGCGAACGTCGACGACGCGGCCTATCTCGAGGCCATCGGCCGGCACCTGCCGCCGGCGTTCGACGCCGCGCAGCCGGCGCTGGTCTACTACCTGGCAGGCTGTGACCCGGCCGCCGACGACGCCATCGGCGACTGGCGGATCTCGCCGGCCGGTATGTTGCGGCGCGACCGGCTGGTGATCGAGCTGGCGCGCCGCCGCGAGCGCCGGGTGCCGGTGGTGATCCTGCTCGCCGGCGGCTATGGTCAGCATGCCTGGCGCTACAGCGCCCGCTTCTTCTCGAGCCTGCGGCCGGGCGGCCAGGCGATCGAGCCGCCGACCACGGCCGAGGTCACCCTGACGCGCTACCGGCGGCTGGCGGGCGAGCTGCCCGCGGGAGAGCGCTTCGCGCCGGCGGACCGGCAGATGCATCGCGGGAAGCAGCGGCCACCGCCGGGCGACGCCGACTGGGAGCTCTCCTTCGAGGACCTGCTGCCCAATCTCGGCGGGCCGCAGCGGCCGCGACGGCTGCTCGGCGCCTGCTCCCGCCAGCAGCTCGAGCTGATGCTCGAACGTACCGGCCTGCTCGAGCGGTTGCGCCAGCTCGGCTTCCCGCGGCCGGCGCTGGAGTTCGACCTCGAGCATCCCGGCGGCGAGACGGTGCGCGTGCTTGCCGGTCCGGACGACCGCGACGAGCTGCTGGCCGAGCTGCGCCTGCGCATCGATCGCCGCAGCGCGCCAGGCCTGGCGATGCTGCGCATCGAGTGGCTGCTGCTGCAGAACCCGCGCGAGCCGTTCACGCCGGCACGCCCGCGCCTGCCCGGCCAGGAGCACCCGGGCCTGGGCATGCTGCGCGACGCCATCGCGCTCCTCGTCGTCGCCTGCGAGCGGCTGCAGCTGGACGGCGTGCTCTGGGTGCCGGCGCACTTCCACACCGCCGCCCAGGGCCGGCGCGCCGGCAGCTTCCTCCATCCCGAGGACGAGGGGACCTTCCGTGCCCTCGAGCGCGCGGTCGCGGGCCTGCCGCTGCCCGCCGCCGCCTTTGCCGTCGAGCAGGGGCGGGTGATCGACGACGCCACCGGCGCGCCGTTCGCCTGGCGCCCGATGCCCGTCGTGGTGCCGGTCAGCGACCGCCTGCGCCGGCAGCTCGCCGGGGAGGAGCGCCAGCGCCGCACGGACGCGGCCGCCGCGGCCCACGCCTTCCGCCTCCTGCCCCGCGACCCCCGCGACGCGAGCGCCACGGCAATCTAGTGCCTCGTGGCGCAAGTTCGCGGCATGAGTTACTCGTACTGGATGAACCCCGGGGCCATGATGCCGTCGGGATCGAATTGCCGCTTCGCGGCCAGGATGCGCGGCCACTGGTCGCCGAAGTGCTGCGCCCACTTCTCGGCGGTGTCGAAGGTGATGTAACCCGACAGGTAGCGCTTGCCGCCGTAGAGGATCGACATCTCGCTGGCCATGTCGAGCTGGGCCAGGCCGCGCTGCAGGAAGGCGCGCGGCACTCCCGGCAGGATCCCCCAACCCATCACGAGCTCCCCCGGCGGGTGCATGAAGAGCGGCGCCTCCGAGGTCGGGGCGTAGGCCGGCCAGAGCAGGATGTGCCCTCCCGGACCGAGCGCCTGCGGCGGCGTGGCGGCCAGCACCTGCTCGATGTATTCGCGCGCCGTCTCCCAGGGCAGGATGGTCTCCATCCAGGGATGCGGCATGTCCCAGTAGCCGCTGCGCCGCCAGAGCTCGAACACCGGGTCCATGCGGCGGCAGAACTCGCTCTGCGTGAATTCTTCGGTATGGACGTGGCGATAGGGACGCAGTCCGGCGAGGAGAGCCTGGTCGTCGGCCGTCTCGCCGGGATCGAGGTCGACAGTGAGTTGGAGCGGGTACAGCCAGTAGGCGAAGGCCTGCACGCCCTCGCCGAGCTCCATGCCTTCGCCGATGTGCCTCATCCCCTGCGGGCAAGGAGAGCACAAGCCCCCGACCGAGGTCCAGACGCCGCCTGGGCGCATGATGACCTGCACGTCTTCCATCAGCGAGGCGAGGTCGTCGTAGAGCAGGTAGTACATGCGCACGGTGGGCTTGACGCGCCGCAGCGGGATCTTGGCGCGCACGATCACCCCGAACTGGCCGAGACCGCAGCGCACGACGTCGAACAGCTCGCGGTTCTGCTCGCGCGAGCAGGTGACGACCTCGCCGGCGCCCGTGACCACCTCGAGCTCGAGCACGTTGTCGGCCTGGGTGCCGTAGCGGAAGCTGGCGACGCCGAGCCCCGCCATCGACAGGGTGCCGCCGATCGAGACCCCCAGGTTGTTGGTGAGCACCCGCGGCAGCAGCCCGTGCGCCAGCGTGGCGTCGACCAGGTCGCGCCAGATCACTCCGCCGCCGACGGTGGCCGTCTCGCCGGCAACGTCGATCTCGTGGATGACCGCCATCGCCGAGGTGTCGAGGAGCACGCCGCCCGCGGTGGTCGCCTGGCCGCTCTGCGTGTGCGCCTGGCCCTGCGGCACGAGCGGGATGCGCTTGTCGCGGCAGCAGCGGATCACCTCGGCGACCTCCGCGGCCGAAGCGCAGCGCGCGACGGCGCCCGGCAGGCGGTCGACCATGCGGCCGAAGTCGGAGCGGAAGTGCGCGCGCACCTCGTCGTCCAGCAAGATCCGCTCGCCCAGCGCCTGCCTGATCTCGCGCAGCGCCTCGGCGGTCGGCATCGGACTCTGTACGGTCATCGGGGTCTCCAAGGGGGGTGAACGAGTCGGGCGGTGCGGCCAGGAGCCTTTGTAGCCCATCTCCGCTCTCGCCGCAAGGCGGCAGGCGATCTGGCGGGCCGGCTCCTCGAGCGGGTCCAACCGGTCCAGCCGGCCTCCGCGGCGAGCGCCGCCTCTCGATTCTCAAGCGGGCGGCGGCGGTCCGGGCGGCGGCTGCGGCGCGGTGGCCGGCCGCTGCAAAGCGGAGGGCCGCTGCGGTCCCCCCGGCGGCCGTCCGCCCGGCGGCGGCGGGGCGGGCTCCTTCGGCGGCACCACCGGCACCTCGTCCATCGGCTGGTGCTTCTCGGGGGCCAGCTCCGGGTTCCTCGAGGTCTTGAGCTCGGCGTTCGGGGGGCGGCGGGTGCTGGCCCTGACGAAGGTGGTGAAGCCGGAGCGGAGCCAGCCGTCGACGCCGCCGGCGATCAGGATGGCGTCCTCGAAGCCGCTCTCCTTCAGGATGCGCATGCCGGCGCGCCCGCACTCGTCGCCGCTGCAGTAGACGAGGAAGGTCTCCCCGCGGTAGCTGCGGATCTCGAGCAGGCGGTACGGGAGGCGGCCGAGCGGGATGTTGAGGGCATTGCGCAGGTGCCCCTTCGGCCCCTGGAACTCCTCCGGGCTGCGCAGGTCGAGGATGAACACGTCGGGCGCATCGCGCACGATCTCGTTGGCGACCGGCGCGCTGATCACGGTGAACGGCGGCCGCCTGGCCTGGCGCGCTGCCAGCCAACGCTTCGCCGAGGCGCACCCCGACGTCGAGCCGGCCACCGCCGCCAGGCCGGCGAGGCAGCACGCCGCCACCCCGATCCGACGGCTCGTCATCTAGCGCCTGGCCGGATGCGCGGCGACCGCCGCGTCCACGGAGTCGTAGGTGAGGAAGAGCTTGTCCAGCCGGGCCACCTGCAGCAGCTTCCGGATGCGGTCCGAGGGGTTGACCAGCACCAGCTCACGTTGGAAGCTGCGGAAGCGCCCGAGGTAGCCGACCAGCTCGCCGATGCCCGTCGAGTCGATGAAGTTGATGCGGCTGAAGTCGATGATCACGTGCCCCTTGTCGTCGGAGAGGGCGCGGTCGAGGGTCTGCGCGAAGAACTGGGCGCTCTCGCCGAGCTTGATCACGCCCTCGACGTTGAGGAGCGTGAAGCCCCCGTCCAGCTGGCGCTTCTCGACGATCATGGGCCAATGAGTGGGCGATCGGGTCGGCAGGGCTGGCCGGTAGCGATCGAGCCTCCGAGTAAAGGTCAGACACGAAGATCAGCATGAATTTTACCACGGCCCAGCGCGGGAGCCGAAGTGCGGGGACGGTAGTGGGTCAGTTCGCGAGGAAGCGGACCCACTGCCATATGCTAAGTACATGTCAAAGATGATCCAGATCCGCCATGTGGCCGAAGTGGGAGGCCGGGAGGGTTTCCCCGGAGGTGTTTCAACGCGGCGTGAGGATGGCGACGGTCGAGTTGCGGAAGTCCTGGCCCATGCCGGAGGCGCTGTCGCTGACCTCGTGGCGGGTGGCGAAGAGGCGGTTGCCGCGATGGCCGAAGGTCCAGGTCTGCTTGCGCAGGCTCTCGAAGAACAGGACCAGGAACCGGCCACGGGTGTGCTCGAGCTTCTCGGCGCCGAGCGGCAGGCCGTCGGCGCCGATCCAGATGGACAGCTGGCTCTCGGCGTTCTTGACGTGCTTGCGGGCTTCCGTCGAGAGCCTCGGCGGCAGCGTCAGCAGGACCAGGCGGGCGGGCTTGCCGAGATAGGTCGCCCCTGCCTGGACCTCGGCGGTGTGGGCGAGCGCCAGGTCCTGGGCGAGCGCCGCCGCGCTGTCGAGGTCGCCGGCGACCTCGTTGAGAGTCAACGCCTGCAGGGCGTTGTAGGTCGGCATGTGCTTGTTGGGATCGAGGGTCTGGGCGCGAAGCTCCTGCAGCGTCTGGCGCGAGACGCTCCGCGGCAGGCCGACCCTGATGCCCTGGGGACCGTCCTCGACCTCCACCGTCGCCCGGGACTGGTCGGTCCAGTGCTCTTCCATGCTCTGACGGGAGAGCTGCAGCTCGAGCGAGACCTGGATCGGATCGGTCGCCGAGAAGCGCGCCAGGATCGCGGCAAGCTCCGCGACCTCCCGGGGACGCGCGGCGGCGGCGCCTGCCGGAACCGGCGGCGCGCCATCCGAGCCGGCCCTTCCCGCGGCGGCCAGCCCGGCCAGCATCCAGAGCACGATCTTCGGGTGCGCGATCATCCAGCAGGGCTCGTGGGGTGACTTTGGCGGCTGACGCTCATGGCTTCCCGGCCGGCGATCTCGACGCTCTCCAATAGGCCGGGCGCAGATTATCACCGGCGCCGGGAATGCCGCGGGAAGTGGTACCGTTGCAACGAATGATCCCGGCCGCGGGCCGTAACCGGCGTGGAAGCGTGGCGATGCGCCCTGGCGGGCACAATGGTGGGACGAGACTCGAGGAGGTCACGAGATGCCGTACAGTCCGATGCTGGTCAAGCCGATGCGCGAGGAGCTGACGCAGATCGGGGTCCAGGAGCTGCTGACCCCGGCCGACGTCGACGCCTTCATGAATGAGAAGACCGGCACCGCCATGCTGGTGGTGAACTCGGTGTGCGGCTGCGCGGCGGGGATGGCCCGTCCGGGAGTCCGCCTGGCGCTGCGGCACGAGCGCCGGCCGGACCGGGTCGCCAGCGTCTTCGCCGGGCAGGACCTCGAGGCCACGGCGCGGGCGCGAGGCTACTTCCAGGACATCCCGCCGAGCAGCCCGTCGATCGCGTTCCTGAAGGACGGCGAGCTGGTGTACTTCCTACCGCGGCACCGCATCGAGGGGCGCGACGCCCAGATGGTGGCGCGGGACCTGGTGGCGGTGTTCGAGGAGCACTGCGCACCGGCTGCCCCGGCGACGGATTCGACAGCGGCCGCCGCGGCCACGGCCATCATCCACTGAGCTGCTGCCGGCTCGAACCGACCTCCGAACCTCTCGACTGCCTCCGCGCACACCCCCGCAAGGCATGCTGAAAGGCACTCGGAACGACGGCTGAGCCGCTCGCGCACGACATGGGAACCTTCCATCAGAACAAGAGCCCCCTGCACGGGATCACGGTGGTGGTCGACACCGACGGGCCGGAGGTCTTCGTCGGCCGCTGTGACGACGAGGACGAGCGCGGCATCGTGCTCGACGACGTCGACGTCCACCGCGACGGCGACGGCGGCCGCACCAAGCAGCAGTATCTCGAGCGGGCCGCCCGGCTCGGCGTGTGGAAGAAGCACGCCCGGCTGTTCATCCCGCGCGAGCGCGTCGCCTCCGTCCGGCGCCTCGGCGAGATCTGATGCCGCGGCCGGCCCCGGGGCCGGGGTAAGATGCAGCCCGGCGGCCGCACGGCGCGGCCCGACCGGAGTCCGAGCTTCGGGCCAAGTTCCTGCTGAAGGAGCACTCGCTCATGGCGACGTTGGATCGGCTGGACGACCCCCAGGAGAGCGCGGGCATGGCTCCGGTGACCGCGATGACCGCGATGACCGCGATGAGCCCGAGCGCCCCTGAGGCGGCTTCGATCGCCGCGGCAGCTCCAGCCGCGCCGCCGGCCGAGGCCGAGGACGAGCTCCTGGAAGCGGCGCTCGACGCCCAGACGGAGGCCGCCCAGGCGCGACCCGGACGAGCGCCCCGCCCGCGCATCCGGGAGTTCGAGGCCATCGTCGAGGAGGCGATCCGCGAGACCGCCGACACCACCACCCTGGTGTTCTTCACCGGCAGCGAGCGGATGGAGTACGAAGCTGGGCAGTTCCTCACCATCCGCCCGCACCAGTTCCCGGCGCTGGACCGCTTCGTCAAGTTCTTCGAGGACGTCAAGGGCAAGCGCGAGGCGGCGCGGGCCTACTCGATGTGCTCGGCGCCGCACGACCGCCGCCTGGCGGTGACGATCAAGGAAGAGCTGTACATCACGGGGGCCACCAAGTACCCGCCGCTGATGTCGCCGTTCCTGACCTATCGCGTGCCCCCCGGCACCCGCATGGTGCTCACCGGCTTCGGCGGCCCGTACGTCCTGCCGCCCGACGTCGAGTCGCGCACCGACCGCCTGGTCCACGTCTGCGCCGGCTCCGGGATCGTGCCGAACATGAGCATCATCCGGCACTGCCTCGAGACCGGGATGCAGCTGCGCCACGTCCTGATCTACGGCAACAAGACCTGGGACGACATCATCTTCCGCCGCCAGTTCGAAGAGCTGGCAGCCCGCCATCCCGGCAAGCTCGACATCGTGCATGCGCTGAGCCGCGAGGCAGACGTCTCCCGTTACGGTCCGAACGTTCGCACCGGCAGGGTCTCCGAGGCCCTGCTGCGCGAGCACATCCCCGACCCCGCCGCCGCGCACGTCTTCACCTGCGGCCCGGGCATCGGCAAGTTCGAGCGCCAGGCCGCCCGCGAGAAGGGCGAGGAGCCGCAGCCGCGCTTTCTCGAGACCGTGCTCGCCGGCCTCAAAGCGATCGGCGTGCCTCGCGCTCACGTCCACCACGAGATGTACGGCTGACGCGCACTGGGCCGCGGCGGTGAACCTCCGCGGCGCCCCGGCCGGCCAAGCGGGCGCGCCCGTCCTGGCGTCCTGAGGAAGGAGCTCTTCGTATGAATGCCATCCTGCCGCTGGCCGTCCCGGCCAACGAGCCGGTGCGCGCCTACGCGCCGGGCTCGCCGGAGAAGAAGTCGCTCAAGCGCCGCCTGCGGGAGATGCTGGGCGAGACCGTCGAGATCCCGCTGATCATCGGCGGCCGCGAGGTGCGCACCGGCGACACCGCGCAGGCCGTCTGTCCACACGACCACGGCCACGTGCTCGCCACCTTCCACCAGGCCGGCGCCGCCGAGGTGGAGATCGCCGCGACGGCCGCGAAGCAGGCCTGGCGCGACTGGTCGGAGACCTCCTGGGAGACGCGCGCGGCGGTGATCCTGCGCGCCGCCGAGCTGCTCGCCGGTCCATGGCGGGACACCGTGAACGCCGCCACCATGCTGAACCAGTCGAAGACCGTGCACCAGGCCGAGATCGACTCGGCGTGCGAGATGATCGACTTCTGGCGCTTCAACCCGTATTTCATGCGGGTGCTCTACCAGGAGCAGCCGTGGTCGCACCCGGGGGTCTGGAACCGCGTCGACTACCGCCCGCTCGAAGGCTTCGTGTTCGCGGTGACGCCGTTCAACTTCACTTCGATCGGCGGCAACCTGCCGACCGCGCCGGCACTGATGGGCAACACGGTCCTGTGGAAGCCGGCGTCGACCGCGGTGCTGTCCGGCTACTACCTGTTGAAGGTGCTGCAGGCCGCCGGGCTGCCGGACGGCGTCATCAACTTCCTGCCCGGCCGCGGCAGCCATGTGGGCGATCCCGTCCTCGCGCACCCCGACCTCGGCGGCATCCACTTCACCGGCTCGACGCCGGTGTTCCAGGGGATGTGGAAGACCCTGGGCGACAACATCGCCCGCTACCGCAGCTATCCCCGGGTGGTGGGCGAGACCGGGGGGAAGAACTTCGTCTTCGTACACCCTTCGGCGGACCGCGAGGAGGTGGTGACGGCGGTGGTGCGCGGCAGCTTCGAGTACCAGGGGCAGAAGTGCTCGGCGGGCTCGCGCATCTACGTCCCGCGCTCGCTGTGGCCGGAGCTGCGCCAGGACCTCGTCGACCAGGTCCAGAGCATCCGCATGGGATCGCCGATCGACTTCCGGAACTTCATGGCGGCGGTCATCGATCAGAATTCGTTCGACCGCATCAAGCGCTACATCGACTTCGCCAAGGGGTCGCCCGATGCCGAGATCCTGGTCGGCGGCGGCTGCGACAGCTCGCAGGGATTCTTCATCCAGCCGACGGTGGTGGTGACCACCGATCCGCGCTTCAAGCTGATGACCGAGGAGATCTTCGGTCCGGTGGTGACGCTGTTCGTCTACGAGGACGCCGAGCTCGACGCCGCCATCGACCTCTGCGAGTCGACCAGCCCCTACGCGCTCACCGGCGCGGTCTTCGCCGGTGACCGCGTCGCCGTCGAGACCCTCTCCCGCCGCCTGCGGCACGCCGCCGGCAACTTCTACATCAACGACAAGCCCACCGGCGCCGTGGTCGGCCAGCAACCCTTCGGCGGCGCCCGCGCCTCCGGCACGAACGACAAGGCCGGCTCGATGGCCAACCTCCTGCGCTGGACCTCCCAGCGCTCCATCAAAGAGACCTTCGTCCCGGCCCGGGACTACCGCTACCCCTTCATGGCCGAGGAGTAGCCTCCGGGGCACCCTTCCCGGACGGTCCTTGTTTGCCGGTGGGGCAGGTGAGGGCAGAGCCCCGTGACCAGAGATCCTGGTGGCCTAAGGGACAGGTGGCCGGAGAGCAATGTGGCCGAAGGGGAGGAGGGCAGGGCCGCGGGAGGCGGATCTCCTCGCTGCCGACCTTTGGGCGAGGCGCCGCAGTCCACCACCCTCCCGGCATCCACC
>DATDGZ010000313.1:0-4111 GCA_036521795.1 Thermoanaerobaculia bacterium
GTCACCTGCAACCGCGGCAAGCTCGCCGAGGCCCGCCGCCTCGCCGGATCCACCCTCGCCGCCGTCGAGATCGACCTGCCCGAGATCCAGTCGCTCGATCTGCTGGCGGTGCTGCGCCACAAGGGCGAGGAGGCCTGGCGCCGCCTGCGGCGCCCGCTGGTCGTCGAGGAGGCGGGCCTCGACCTCGCCGCCCTCGCCGGCTTCCCCGGACCGCTGGTGAAATGGATGCTCGAGGCCGCCGGCGCCGCCACCATCGCGCGCGCCGCCCTGGCGCTCGGCGATGCGCGCGCCGTCGCCCGCGCCGCGCTCTATTACCGCGACCCCGACCGCACCCTGATCGTCGAAGGCAGCAGCGCCGGGAACCTGGTCCTCCCCGCCCGCGGCGACCAAGGCTTCGGCTGGGACCCCGTCTTCCAACCCGAAGGCCACGACCGCACCTTCGGCGAGCTCGCCGGCCCCGAGAAGGACGCCCTCAGCCACCGCGGCAAGGCCTGGCGCCAACTTCTCGAAAGCCTCGCCGCGGCCGCCAGTTAGATGGTGACGCCGGCCTTGGCCGCAGCGCCGTGGACCTCAGGCGCGCCCCACCAACAGTGCGCATCGTGACCTCCCCTGCCCTGGGGCGTCAAGCCAGTTTACTCCTATCTACATAGACGCGAAAACCTCGGCAATCCTGCGGCCATCGCCTTTCGGACAAGCGCACCCGCCGACCTTCGCAAGGTAAAGCCGGCCGCGGCGCCTCTCACACCTCCACCCCGCCCATCAGCCAGAGCAGGATCGCCTTCTGCACGTGCAGCCGGTTCTCGGCCTCGTCGAAGATGCGGCTCTGCGGGCCGTCGGCGACCCCGGCGGCCACCTCCTCGCCGCGGTGGGCGGGCAGGCAGTGCAGGAAGACCGCCTCCGGCCGCGCCGCCGCCATCAGCGCGGCGTCCACCTGGAAGCCGTGGAACGCCTGCAGGCGCTGCTGCGCCTCCGCCTCCTGGCCCATCGAGGCCCAGACGTCGGTGTAGACGGCGGCAGCGCCGGCGACCGCCTCGAGCGGGTCCGTGGTCAGCACGATCGACGTCCCGGTGGCCGCCGCGTCCTGCCGCGCCAGCTCGACGTAATGGGGCTTGACCGTGTAGGCGGCGGGCGAGGCGACGGCGATGTCCATGCCCACCTTGGCGGCGCCGAACAGCAGCGAGTGCGCCATGTTGTTGCCGTCGCCGACGTAGGCGATCTTCCGCCCGCGCAGCTCGCCGAACACCTCGCCGAGGGTGAAGTAGTCGGCCATCGCCTGGCAGGGATGGAGGTCGTCGGTCAGCCCGTTGATCACCGGCACCGAGCCGAAGCGCGCCAGGTCCACCACGGTCTGGTGCGCGAAGGTGCGCGCCATGATGCCGTCGATGTAGCGCGACAGTACCTTGGCGGTGTCGCTGATCGGCTCGCCGCGCCCGAGCTGGATGTCGCGGCTGGAGAGGAACAGGGCGTGCCCCCCCAGCTGCACCATCCCCACCTCGAAGCTCACCCGCGTGCGGGTCGACGACTTCTCGAAGATCATCCCCAGGCACTTGCCGGCCAGCGCCGCGGCGTACCGGCGCGGCTGCGCCTTCACCTCGGCAGCCAGCCGGAACAGCCCGGCGACCTCCGCCGCCGTGAGGTCGTGAATCGAGATCAGGTGACGAAGCATCGCACCTCCCAGCGTCCCATCTCAGAGATTCGCATCATTATTCTCCCGATCCTCCGGCCCCCCCGGCCCGCTCGCCGCCTGCTGCCGGCCCCCCCGCGGCCCGCCGGCCCTCTCCGGTGCTCACACCCGCTCGCGCTCGAGCGGCATGGTCATGCAGCGCGGCCCGCCCCGCGCCCGCGACAGCTCGTTGCTCCACAGCGTCACCACCGCCGGCCCGCCGCTCATCAGGTCCTCGCGCCCGGCGGCCACGTCCTCGCCGGCCAGCACGCGGAAGCCGCGGCGCGCCAGCTCCGCGATGGTCTTGCGGTTGCGCTGGTAGAGCAGCACCACCCCCGGCGCCAGGGCAAACGCATTGGCGCCGTCGGTCCACTGCTCGCGCTGCTGGTCGATGGCCTCCAGGGCCCCGCCGCAAGGCACCACCGAGAGCTCGACCCCCATCTCGCCGAGCGTCCGCAGCAGCCCCGCGCGCAGGGTGAAGGTCAGCTCCCGCGCGTAGAGGTCCACCGAGTAGACGTGGGCCGACTCCGGCCCGCCGGGCTCGACCACCGGCAGGTGCGCCAGGCAGAGGCCGCGGTCGATCAGCGTGAAGACGGTGTCGAGATGCATGTACGACCGCTTGTGCGGCAGCTCGACCACCACCATGTGGCGGAACGAGGTCTCCTCGAGGCGCAGGTACTCGGCCAGCGTCTCGACGCCGCGGCGGTTGGTGCGCTCGGAGAGGCCGACCATGACGATCTCCGCATCGACCACCACCACGTCGCCGCCCTCGAGCGTCGGATAGGGGAAGCCCGGATCGTGCTGCGGCGCCCCCGACGGCGGCACCTCGATCTCGAAGGTCGCCGCCACCGCGGCGAGCGCCGGATGGTGCGCGAAGATCGTCCGCGCCAGCAGCGGCTCGCGCTCGCGGGCGTCGTTGGCCATCGACGACACCACCAGGCGGTTGCCCAGCACCACCTGCGGATCGCGCTGGAAGAAGTAGTTCGGCACCGGGTTCAGGGCGAAGAACTGCCGCCGGCCCGCGTCGGCCTCGTTCGGCGGCAGCCGGATGCCCTCGATCAGCGTCGCCGCCAGCGCGGCCGGCGCCAGCCTCTCGAGCTGGCGCAGCACCGGCGGCTGCACCGCGTAGTCGCGCTCGAGCTCGCGCAGCAGGTCGCGCCTCACCGCGTCCCCGGCCAGCACCTCGGCGAGCAGGTCCTGGGCGTCCAGGGCCTCGACCCCGGCGCGCCGCAGCACCTCGCAGAACATCACGTGCTCGCCGCGCGCCTCGTCGCCGTCGAGGATGTCGTCGAACAGCAGCCGCTCCATGATCGACGGCACCATCCAATCGATCTCGCGCCCCGGCCGATGCACGAGGACGCGCCGCAGCCGTCCAATCTCTGAATCGACTCGAATCGTCATGTTTTTCCGCCAGGGGGAAGGCTGCTGTCCGGCCTGCTCGACCCTGCCGCGGCGGCCGGCGGCGAATCATACAACAGCGCCGGCGCCTCTCCGCCCGGGGCCACCCCCGCCCCCCTCTGTGCTACCATACGCTCCCAGCAGTCGATTCACAGTCAGCCGGGGTCCTCGCCGTGACCCCACGCGAAGTGATGGAGCGAGACCACCCTTCCGATGCTCCCTCGGCTGTACTTGCGCGGCACCTCGCGCAGGTGCCTCTTCCCGACGACGACTCCACCTGCTGGCCGGCACCGGCGCCGCGGCACCGCGGGCGCCCGCTCCCCTCCGCACGAGCCCATGCCGTCCTCGCCGGCCTGCTGGCCTCGGCGGCGCTGGTGTCGGCGGCCTGCTCCGGGAACCACCACCCAGTCACCACGCCCTCTCCGACCAGCCCCGTCACCCGTGGCATGGCATCCTGGTACGGCACGCAGTTCGACGGCCGCCGCACCGCCAACGGCGAGCGCTACGACATGCACAAATTGACGGCGGCCCATCCGAACCTGCCCTTCGGCACCCTGGTCCAGGTGACCAACGTCGAGAACGGCCGCCAGGTCGTCGTGCGCATCAACGATCGCGGCCCGTTCGGCCGCCGGCGCGTCATCGACCTCTCCTACGCGGCGGCGCGCGAGCTGCGCATGGTGGGTCCCGGCACCGCCCAGGTCGAGCTTGCCGTCATCGGCCGGTTCGATCCCACGGCTCCCCCATCGCCCTATCCACCCATCCTGCTGGCCGCCGCCCCCGCCTCTGCCCTGCCGGATTCCGCGGTCCCGGGCGCACCTGCGGCCCCTGCCGTCGGTACCGCGGACGTCGCCCTCCCCGACGTCCATCCCGCCGAGCCCGCTGATCCAAGCCGCACCGCCGATCTCGGCCGCACCACGGAACCCGCCGGCACGGGCGTTGCCGAGCGCAATGCGACCGCGCCGTACGCGCGGTTCCACTACACCGTGCAGGTCGGCGCCTTCGGCGAGGTCGAGCGCGCCGCGGCGCTGCAGCAGGATCTCGCCGGCCGCT
>DATDGZ010000314.1:0-7456 GCA_036521795.1 Thermoanaerobaculia bacterium
GATGCGCCCAGGCCGCCACTGACGATGCTGGTCGACGCGCTGCTGCTCTTTGTCTTGTTCGTCGCCTGGGGGGCGCAGGCCACGGTGCCCTGGCGGCTATCGGGCGCGGCCACGAGCCGCCGCCTCTGGCGCGCCGCCGCCCTGCCGCTGGCGCTGGCCGGGCTGCTCGCCGCGTACGAGCTTGCCGACCGCAATCCCGACGCCGCCGTCGCCACCAGCCTGGTGCCGCTGCTGGCGTCGATCCCGGGACGGCTGCTGGCGGTGCTCGTCCCGGCGTTGCTCGCCGGGGCGCTGCTCGGCGGATTGGGCGGCGACCGCCTCGGCGTCGCCGGCGAGCGGCTCACCGCCGCGCTGGGGCTCGCGGCCTGCACCGCCGCCGCCTGGGCGGGTGAGCTGCTTCGCGCCGGCGAAGGACCGGAGATCTCGGAGCCCCGGTTCCTGCTGTTGATCGGCTGCCGGCTGGCGCTGATGCTCGCGGCCGGGGAGCTGCCGCTCCTCGCGCGCCCGCGGTGGGCGGCAGCGGGCGGCATCGCGCTGCTGCTCTACCTGCCGCTGCTGCCGGCGCCGCTGCGCGCCGTCCTGTGGCACCAGGGCCTGTGGCTGACCTGCGGCGCGGCGGGGCTGCTGTTGCTGACCGTCCGCTGGCTGCCGCGAGCCCTGCGCCTGCCGGCGTTCGCGGCGGGGGTGCTGCTGGCGGCCATCGTGCTCAGCCAGGCCGGACACGTGTCGCAAGCCCTCGCCCCTGGCGTGGACTACCAGGAATTTCCCGTATTGCACTGAGGGCGCCGTGCGCCAGTGCAACCAGACTAGTGCCTCGTGGCACTAGACGGGGTCGCCGTGGACGAACACCCGCGAGCGCGGCAGATCCTGCTCGACGGCGTGCAGCACCCGCACCATGAGCTCGTGCGCGGCGACGAACGAGGTGCCGCGCGGGATCTCGAGGTGGAACGAGATGAAGCTCCTGCCGCCGCTGCGCCGGGTCTGCAGGCCGTGCATGCCGGTCGCCTCGGGGGCGAAGGACGCCACCACCGCCTCGATGCGGCGCAGGTCCGCGGACGGCAGGGCGCGATCGGAGAGGCCGCCGAGCGCTTCGAGGATGAGACCGGCGGCGTTGCGGAAGACGTAGGCGGCCACCAGCAGCGCCACCAGCGGATCGATCGGCGCCCAGCCGGTCCAGCGCACCACCGCCAGCGCGGCCAGGGCGGTGCCGTTGATCCAGACATCGGTGCGGAAGTGCTTACTGTCGGCCTTGAGAGCCGGGCTGCCGGACTGCTCGGCCGCCCGTTCCAGGCGGGGCGTCACCAGGATCCCCAGCAGCAGCGACGCGGTGAGCACACCCATGCCGAGGCTGGTCTGATGGGGCAGCTCGAGCGAGACCAGCCGGCGGACGCCGGCCACCACCAGGCTGCCGGCCGCACCGAGCAGGAACAGCCCCTGGCCGAGCATCGCCAGGTCCTCGTACTTGCCGTGGCCGAACGCGTGGTCCGAATCGGGCGGCGCGGCCCCCCGCCGGCGGGCGAAGAAGCTCGCGCTGTAGACGAAACAGTCGATCAGCGAATCGAGGGCGGCCGAGCCCAGGGCCAGCGAGCCGGTCGCCACGAAGCCGGCGACCTTGAGCGCCACCAGGAAGGCGCTCGAAGCCACCGGCAGCGCCGGCGCCGCCGGAGCCCAACGGCGGTCCAGGCTGCGGCCGGCGGCGTTCACCCGGGGTACTTCGCCAGCAGCGCCCGCGCCTGGGCGGCCGCGTCCTCGTCCTCCACCCCCCCCCACGGCCGCTCGGGGCCGGGCGGCCGCTCCACCACCTGGTGCAGCAGCCGGCGCGCCGTGGCAACCTCCGCGGCTGCGCCCGACCGGTATTGCAGCAGGGCGTCGGCGAGGAAGACCGCGTTCAGCGGATAGTCGGGCGCCAGGGCGACGGCCCGCCGCAGCTCCGCGACCGCCTTGTCGCGGTCCACCCAGCCGGTGAGGAAGGGCACTCTCGGCGCCAGGGTGTGCAGGCGCCCGAGCAGCCGGTGGCCGCCGGCGTGCTCGTAGCGCTCGTCGATGGCGATCACCACCTCCGAGTACCGCCGCACGCGCTCCCCCACCCCTTGCCGCGCGGCGGCGAGGCGGCCGAAGTTGTCGCCCCACAGGCCCCAGTGGATCCCCGCCCAGAGGTGGAGCGGCGCGGCTTCGGGAATGCCGGCGAGCGCCTTGGCGGCTGCCACCGGCGCCAGGACGTCGAGGCGTTCGCGGCCGCCGGCCTTGCGCGCGAGCCGGTCGAGACCGGCCTCCGCGATCGTGCGGGCGGGACCGAAGACCTGCTGCTTCTGCTCCCTGGTGATGGCCACGAAGTCGCCGCGGAAGTGCTCGGCGCGCAGCAGCTTCCAGTAGATCTCCAGGCGTTCGGGCTGCTCCTTGAGCGCCTGCTCGTAGGCGGCGATCGCCTCGCCGATGGGACCCGGACTGGCATGGGCGCCCACGTGCCCCTCGGCGCGGCGAGCCCAGGCGGCGTCGCCCCTGGAGACGGCGTCGCTCCCGGAGGCAGCGTCGCCGGTGGCCTGGTGTGCCCGAGGTGCTGGCAGTGCCGGCAGCGCCGGCGCCGCCGGCGCCAGGAGCAGGAGCAGCGCCAGCGCCAGCAGGAGGAGCGGCGGCGGCGGCGCCACCAGCGGGAGCGGCCTTGGCGGCGCCGGGAGGCGGTCCGATCGCGCGGAGCCGGAACGAGACATGCGGGCATGCGGCATGGGGCTGGCCTCCCCGGGAAGGTGTTCGGCGGTGCCGGCGCGCGGCGGACGAGCGGCCGCGGAGGTGGATTCTGTCACAGCCCGCGGCGCGAGCGGCGGCGCCCCGCGCAGAGACGAAACCTCCCTTGACCGGGGGAGGGAACGGCGATGGAAAACAGCAGCATACCGCCGCCGGGTCGCGCTATCATGAAGCCCATGGCGACCGGACCCCACAGCCCGCGGCTGCCGCTCTTCCCCCTGGCCGACGTGGTGCACTTCCCGCGCACCGAGCTCAAGCTGCACGTGGCCGAGCCCTCCTGTCGACGGATGGTGCGCGACCTGATCGAGCGCGAGGACGAGGCCCGCCGGATCGGCATCGTGCTGCTCAAGCCCGGCCCGACCCTGGATGCCGCCGGCCTTCCCGAGATCTTCCCCGGCGGCACCGCCGGCCGGCTGCTGGACGCCGAGCTGCTGCCCGACGGCTGCTCGAACATCCTGCTGCACGGCGAGTTCCGCTTCCGGCTGCAGCGCGTGGTCGCCGATCAGCCTTACCGCGAGGCGCTGGTCGAACCGGTCGAGGAACCGTGGTTGAACGAGCGCGCCGCCGGCATCGTCGCGGTGCGCAGCGGCATCCTGGAGCTGCTGCGCGGCCTGGCGGCCGAGCTCGGCGAGCGCTTTCCCTTCGGCGGCGACGCCCTCGACGATCTCGCCGAGCGCTGCGCCTTCGAGGAGCTGGTCAACCGTATCGCCGCCGATCTCGACGTGCCGCCGCTGCGCAAGCAGGCGCTGCTGCAGGAGGCGCTGCCCGACCGGGGGCTGTCGGTGCTGTCGATCCTGCGCAGCCGGCAGCTGGTGATCGACCGCCTGCGGCCCTTCCGCCACCTCGCCGCCAACAATCAGCTGAACTGACGCGCCGGCGGCCGCCCGCGTGCTCTCGATCCGCGACCCGGTCCACGGCTTCATCCGGGCGGACCCGCTGGAAGCGGCGCTGATCGCCGGCCGCCCCTTCCAGCGGCTGCGGTTCATCCACCAGCTCGGCTTCACGTTCCTGGTCTTTCCCGGCGCCGAGCACAGCCGCTTCAGCCACGCGCTGGGCGCCATGCACCTGGCCGGCCGGGTCTACGACGCGCTGAGCGGCAAGGGCGACGGCCTGCTGCCGGCAGGATCGTCCGCGCCGGAGCGCCGGCTGGTGCGGACCGCGGCTCTCCTGCACGACCTCGGGCACGCGCCGTTCAGTCACTCCGCGGAGGAGGCGTTCGAGGACTCTCTCGATCACGAGGAGATGACCCGGCGCCTGATCGCGCTGCCGGAGATCGAGCACGCCTTCGCGCGCCACGGCGAGGGCTTCGAGCCGGCGGACGTCATCCGCCTGCTCGCCGGCTCTCACGATCCGCGGGCCACCCCCAGCCGGCGGCTCCTGGCACAGGTCGTCTCGGGCGAGCTCGACGTCGACAAGATGGACTACCTGCTGCGCGACGGCCTCTACTGCGGCGTGCGGTATGGCAGCTACGACCTCGAGCGGCTGCTCGACACCATGCTGCCGCTCGAGGATCCGGCGAGCGGGGAATGGGGGATCGGCGTCGAGGAGGGAGGAGTGCACGCCCTCGAGGCATTGGTGATGGCGCGCTATTACATGTTCACCCAGGTCTACTTCAACGTCACCGGCAAGGCGCTCGAGCTGCACTTCAACGCCTGGCTCGAGGAGAACGGCTGGCGCTGGGCCGCCGACCCGGAGCGCTTCCTCGACGAGGACGACGTCTCGACCTGGACGACGATGCGCCGCTCGCGGAGCCCGCACGCCCGGGCGGTGGTGGCGCGCGAGCATTTCCCCCTGGCCTTCGAGACGCGCGAGCACCTGGGCCGCGAGGAGAAGGACCGCTTCGAGGCGCTGCTGCCCGGGCTGCGCGAGCGCTTCGGCGCCGGCAACCTGCTGGTCTCCAACTCGGCGAAGGACCCCCACCGCATGGGCAAGAGCCGCAGCCGCGTCCTGGTGCGGCGTTTCGACGGCTCGCTCGAGCCCATGGAACGGGCCAGCCAGTTCATCCGTCACCTGGCGCGCATCGACCGCTACCGGGTGTACACGCCGGCGCCGCTGCGCGAGGCGGTGGCGGCGGCGCTGCGCGAGCGATGGACACCTCCGGGGACGCCTCCGGGGTAACCCTCCCGGCCTCCGTTCCACCCTCTATGGCCACCAAGATCTCCGGCGACCGGTTGTCGACTTCGGAAGGTCGGCGGCTCCGAGATCTAGACCGTTCACCGAGCCTCTGAGCTGGGCCGATGTTTGGGTCGGGCCAGCAGGTCGGCCAGCGCTTCGGGGAGGTCGGGGTGGCGGAAGCGGTAGCCGGCGGCGAGGAGGCGGCGGGGATGGGCGCGCTGGCCGCCGAGGAGGGCTTCCGCCAGCTCGCCGAGGGCGAGGCGGAGGGCTGGGGCTGGAGCCGGGAGGATGCTCGGGCGGCGGAGCTGGCGGCCGAGGGCGCGGGCGAAGTCGCGGTTCTGGACCGGCAGCGGGGCGCAGAGGTTGAATGGGCCGCTGGCGGCTGCGGTCGCGAGCAGGAAGAGGATGGCGCCGACCTCGTCGGCCATGTGGATCCATGGGAACCATTGGTGGCCGCCGCCCAGCCTGCCGCCGAGACCGAGGCGGAAGGGCGGCAGCATCTTGGCCAGGGCGCCGCCAGCGCGGTCGAGCACGACGCCGGTGCGCAGCACCACCCGCCTGACGCCTAGCGTCTCGACCTCGGCGGTGGAGGCCTCCCAGGCGATCGCGGCCTCGGCCAGGAAGTCGCCGCCCGGCGGGTGGTCCTCCCCGATCTCCTGGTCGCCGGTGTCGCCGTAGTAGCCGATCCCCGAAGCTTGCAGCACCACGGCCGGCGCGCGGCCTTCCTCGGCGGCCAGCCGCATCGCGTCCACCACCGCCCGCCCGGCGTCCACCCGGCTGACGCGGATGCGGCGCTTGCGCTCCTCGGTCCATCGTCCGGCGGCGATCGCCTCTCCCGCCAGGTTGATCACCGCCGAGCGCCCCTCGAGCAGCGTCTCCCAGCCTGCCGCCGCACGGCCGTCCCAGTGCGCCGCGCGCACCCCGGCCGGCAGCCCCCGCACCCGCGCCGGATCGCGCGACAGCACGACGACCTCGTTCCCCTCGGCCGCCAGGGAGGCCGCGACGGCCCTGCCGATCAGCCCCGAGCCGCCGGTGATCACCACCCGCATGGGGATCGTCCTCCTGCCACGATGGTACATCGGGTGTCCGGAGCCAGCGCCGCAGCGCCAAAGCACCGCAGCGCCGCAGTACCGAAGCAACCTACCAGTCGACCGCCAGCCGCAGGCGGACGTCACGCCGCTGGTCGTGGTAGAAGAGGCATCCCTCGCGGCGGCCGTGGAGGTACAGGTCGCGGAGGATCTCGACGTCGCGGCGGCAGTAACCCTCGACCAGGTCCAGGCGCCCCTGCTTGACCCATTCGAGAGACTGCAGGCCGTCGGCGGACTTGCCGAGACCCAGCGTGTCCAGCGCCAGCCGGCCCATGCCGACGCGGAAGCCCAGGCGCAGGTGGATGTCCTCGAGCAGGTCGAGAGTCGGCAGGGTGCGGCAGTAGTCCTCGCCGGTGTAGCCGGCCAGCACGCCGAAGTCGAAGCGCTTGACGTTGAATCCCACCACCAGGGTCGCCTGCCGCAGCGCCGCGGCGAGCTCGTGGACCTGCCGCTCCCCGTAGGCGGCGAAGCTCCCCTCCTCGAGGAAGCAGGCGACCGCGATCGCGACTCCCATGCGGTGGCAGTTGCCGAATCCCCCCACATCCGCCGCCGAGCGCAGGGTCTCGACGTCGAACAGCACCGTTCGCGGGAGCTCGCGATGGCGGCGGACCTGCTCGGGCAGCAGCCAGCGCGATCCCGCGGATCCCGTCGTCGGCGGGGCGTCTTCGCCCGGGCCCGGGGCCAGGGGCTCCGGGAGACGGGCGCGGCTCCAGGACCCGGTCTCGACGAGCTCCGGACCTGGCACATGATCCGGGAGCTCCGGAGGCGGCGCGAGATCCGGGAGATCAGGGACCGCCGGTGGCTCGGCCGCCGCCGCCGCGCCATCCCCGGAGGCCACCGCCGGCTGGGCGGCCTGGGCGGCCATGGAGGTCACGGCAGTCATCGGCATCGCCGGCAGCGGCGGCACCGCCGCAACCGCCGTGCCTTCGCGGCCCAGCAGCAGCCGCAGCATGCGCATCGCGCCCGGCTTGTCGAGCGGGCGGTTGCCGTTGCCGCACTTCGGCGACTGGATGCAGGAGGGACAGCCGGTCTCGCAGGGGCAGCCGGCGACCAGCTCGAGCACCCGCTCGAGCAGACCGGCGAGATCCTCGTGGCCGCGGGCGGTGATCCCCACCCCGCCGGGATGACCGTCGTAGATGAACACCGCGCCGCACCCCACCTGCGGATGGAAGGGATAGGAGATGCCGCCGATGTCGCCGCGGTCGCAGAGCGCCAGCAGCGGGAAGAGCGAGATCGCCGCGTGCTCGCTGGCGTGCAGCGCTCCCAGGAAATGCTCGCCGGCGCGCCGCAGCGTCTCCTCGAAGTGGCGCGGCGCCTGCCACCAGAGGCCCACCGTCTCGAACTCGACCGGCGGCAGGTCGAGCGGCGTGCGGTCGATGGTCTCCTGGCCGTGGACGCGCTTGCGCTCGAAACCCACCACCCATTCCGTGACCTTGAGCCGGCCGAGGCTGGCCACCAGCGGGCCGTCGCCGGCCGGCGGCCGCAGCACTTCCAGGATCTCGGTCTGCTTC
>DATDGZ010000315.1:0-4534 GCA_036521795.1 Thermoanaerobaculia bacterium
GTGCCGCGTCGAGTCGGTGGCCTTCGGGCCGCCGCCCGCCGGCGCCGTGCGCGACCTGGTGGATGGCGTCGACTTCGCGCTGGCGCCCGAGGCCGGTGGGCTCGCGGCGGCGGAGCGCGAGCGCCTGTCGCGCGAGCTGGAGAAGCTCACCAGCGAGATCGAGCGCGCCGAGCGCCGGCTGGCCGACGCCGGCTTCCTGGCCAAGGCCCCGCCGGCGGTCGTGGCGGGCGGGCGCGAGCGCCTGGCGGAGCTGCGCGAACGCCAGCAGCGGATCCGCGCCATCCTGGCGGCGGGCGCGGCGGATGCGGGGAACGCGACGGACGGCGGCGGCTAGCCGTCCCCTTCCCGCTCGACGGCCGGTGGGCCGGCAGCCGGTGAGAACGGGTACGATCACGAGGAACAGGGGCCGAGGTGGACTTCGAACGCTACGTCACGGAGATCGAGCGGGGGCGGGCTCGCGCCGCGACCGCAGGCGCGCACGGGTCTGAGAACCTGGTGGTGGTCGCCCGCACGGTGTCGACGAATCTCCTCGCGCGCGGCGTCGCGGCGGACTACGAGACGGAAGGGTTGGATCTCAGGCCGATGCTGGTCCTGGCGCTCGAGCAAAGCGGCGGACGCGGGCGTCAAGGGAGGAGCTGGTCGAGCCCGCGCGGCCAGGGGGTCTACGCCACCCTGGCGCAGCCCTATGCAAAGCCGGACCTGCTGCCGGCGCTGCCGCTGCTCGTGGGTGTCGGACTGTGCCGCGCGCTGGCGCCGCACCTGCCGAATGGGTGCCGGTTGAAGTGGCCGAACGATTTGGTGGTGCCGCATGGATTGGACAGTTCGGTTGGCGCTGGCATGGCTGAGGGCACCGCAACGTCGGAGCAGGTCGATGTGGCTGCCCGCAGGGGCGACCGTGCCAATGGCACACTCGGCGCTACCCGCGCCTCCCTCGGCGCCGCCGGCGCCTCCAAGATCGGCGGCATCCTGATCGAGGCGCTGGTGCACCCCGGGGCCGGCTGCGTGGCGCTGATCGGCTTCGGCGTCAATCATGGCCAGCGTCTCGAGGAGTTGCCCCCCGGCGCCACCTCGCTGCTGCTCGAGACCGGCGGCCATCTCGGCAGCGGCCGCGGGATCGGCCTGGCCGAGCTGACCTGGGAGCTCGTCGCGGGCGTCGAGCGCGAGCTCGCCCATGTCGGCGACCTGCCGTACGCCGTGGCGGCCTACCGCGAGCTGCTCATCCACCGGCCCGGCGACTGGCTGGTCTGCCGGGTGGGGGAGCGCGAGATCGCGGGCGCTTTCGCCGGCATCGACGACGCCGGCCGTCTGCGCCTCCGCCGCCGCCCCGAGGTGGACGCGGCGCCCGGCGAGGGCGCCGGCGCTGGCCCGGCAGATGGCGAAGATGCGGAGGTCGTGCTGTCGGCCGGAGAGGTGATCGAGCGGTGAAGCCGCACGCCCCGGGCGGACCCGCGGCCCGGCGCGGCGGGCGCTCCCGGCACTCCCCGCGCTCCCCTCGCTCCCCGCAGGCAGGCGACGAGCTGCTGGTCGTGGTCGACGTCGGCAACACCAACACGGTCTTCGGGGTCTATCGCGGCGACCGCCTGGTCGAGAGCTTCCGGCTGTCCACCGACACCGAGCGCACCGGCGACGAGTACGGTTCGCTGCTGCTGCCGCTGTTCTCGCTGCACGGCATCGATCCGCTGGACGCCGACGCGGTGGTGATCTCGTCGGTCGTGCCGCCGCTGCACCTCACCCTCGATCACCTGGCGCAGCGCTACTTCGGCCGGCGGCCGCTGTTCGTCGAGCCCGGCGTGCGCACCGGCATGCCGATCCGCTATGACAATCCGCTGGAGGTCGGCGCCGACCGGGTGGTCAACTCGGTGGCGGCGCGCGAGCGCTACGGCGCGCCGGTGATCGTGGTCGATTTCGGCACGGCCACCACCTTCGACGTGGTCAACGCCGCCGGCGAGTACGTCGGCGGCATCATCGCGCCCGGCATCGGCATCTCGGCGGAAGCGCTTTTCGCCCACGCTTCGCGTCTAATCAGGGTAGATGTGCGCAGGCCCGACGAGCTGGTGGGGAAGAACACCGCCGCGGCCATCCAGGCCGGCATCTTCTACGGCTATGTCGGGTTGGTGGACGGCATCCTCGAGCGCCTGCTGGCCGAGATCCCCGGGGTCAAGATGGTGGTCGCGACCGGCGGGCAGGCCGACCTCATCGCCAGCGGCTCGAAGTACATCCGCGAGGTCGATCCGATGCTGACCCTGCTCGGCCTCAAGCTGATCCACGAGCGCAATCGGACCTGAAGCCGGGCAGCTTGATCGACCAAGAGAACGACGGGCTCGAGGATCACGCCTACTTCCTCGCCATCGAGGACCATTTCGTGCGGCTGCGGGGCGCGCCGCTGCTGCTGTCGCCGGCTGACTGGCAGGTGGCGCGGCGCTGGCACCAGCAGGGAATCCCGCTCGAGCTGGTGCGGCGGGCGCTCGAGGAGGTGTTCGCGCGGCGCCGTGAGCGCGGCGCCAAGGGCCGCATCTCGAGCCTGCGCTACTGCGCGCCGGCAGTCGAGGCAGCCTGGACGGAGCATTCCGAGCTGGCCGCTCCCGGCACCCGCGTCGAGGCCGAGGCCTTCGACGCCGCCTCCCGCCTCGCCGCCCTGGCGGCGGCGTTGCCTACCAGCGGCGATGAGCTGCGGGCCGAGCTCGCCGCCTTGGCGGACGCCGGCCTCGAACCGCAAGCGATCGAGGAGCGCCTCGCCGAGCTCGACCGGCGCACGCTCGACGGCGCCCTGGCGGCGCTTGGCACCGAGGAGCGCGCCGCGCTCGACGCCACCCTGGACAAGGCGATCGGCGCCGTCGCCGGCCGGCTGGCCGCGGCGGAGATCGAGCGTGCCCGCGGGCGGCTGGCGCGGCAGGTGCTGCGCGAGCGCCTGGGGTTGCCGATGCTGTCGCTGTTCTCGCCCGAGGCGCAGCCGCCGGAGCCGGCGGCAAGCCCGGAGCCTCCGGCCGCGGCCAGCGAGCGGCGGCCGGAGCAATGAGCCCTGCCGACACGGCCGCCGGCGCGCTGCCGATCGTCGCCGTGGTCGGCGCCACGGCGACGGGCAAGAGCGCGCTCGGATTGGCCCTCGCCGAGCGGCTGCCGGGCGGCGGAGAGATCGTCAACGCGGATGCGCTGCAGGTCTATCGCGGCTTCGACGTCGGCACGGCGAAGCCGGAGGCGGCGGAGCGCCGCCGGGTGCCCCACCACCTGGTCGACGTGCTGGACCCGCACGAGCGGTGGTCGGCTGGCGAGTTCGCGCGCCGGGCGCGCCAGGCGATCACCGCCATCCGCGCGCGCGGGCGCCGGCCGATCGTGGTCGGCGGCAGCGGGCTCTACCTGCGCGCGCTGCTTGCCGGCATCAGCCCGATCCCCGCCGCCGACCCGCGGGTGCGCGAGCACCTGCGCCGCCGGGCCGCCGACGAGGGGCTCGCGCCGCTCGCCGCGGAGCTCGCCAGGTTGGACCCGGAGACGGCGGCCCGCCTGGCGCCCGGCGATCGGCAGCGGGTGCTGCGGGCGCTCGAGGTGGCGCTGGTCTCGGGGCGCCCGCTGTCGGCGTGGATCGCGAAGCAACCCTTTGGGACTCAGAGCATTGCAGCGATTCGTGTCGGATTGACGCTTCCTCGAAGCATCCTATACGATCGCATCGCGGGCCGTGTGGCTCGCATGGTGGAGAGCGGCTGGATGGACGAGGTGCGGGGGCTGATCGGGCGTGGGCTGGACCCCGGCCTGCCGGCGTTTCAGGCCATCGGGTATCGCCAACTGGTCCACCACGCTCGCGGCGAATGGCCGCTCGCGAGAGCCGTCGAAGAGACGATACGGGCGACCCGCCGGTTCGCCAAACGGCAGGAAACCTGGTTTCGCAAAGAGCCGGATGTAACCTGGTTCTCGGCCGAGGATCTGGATCGACGGATACCTCAAGTCCTTGAACACGTGGAGCGCGCTCTTGGGGAGGGCCGAGGATGACCAAGCACAACATCAACATCCAGGATGGATACCTGTTTCAGAGCCTGAAAGAAGGCCAGATCATGTTCCTCGAGCTGGTGACCGGCCGGCATCTGCTCGGGCGCCTGAAGCGCTTCGATCGCTTCGCCGTCGTCCTCGAGAGCGAAGGCAAGGAGATCCTGATCTACAAGCACGCGATCGCGACCATCGCCCTGGCCCCGGCCTCCCCGCCGGTCCCGGGATCGCCGTCGCCGTCGTCGCAGTCGACTCCCTGAGTGTAGACGCCGGGCCGGTGTGAGGCATAAGGCAGAATCGTGGTCGTGCCGGTGTTGCCCAGTCCCGGGTCTCCGCAGCGGCTCGCCGGAGCTCCTGAGCGGACGGCGCGCTGCCGCCGCGCCCTGCTGGCCGCGGCCGCGCTGCTCGGGTTGGCTGCCGCCGCCTGCGTCGAGAGCCGCCCGCCGGCGCGGCCGCCGGCACCCCCCGAGAGCGTCGCCGCCGCCACCATCCGCCGCGAGCGCGCCTACCTGCTGAGCCCGCTCGAGGGTTATGCGGCAGCCGTCGACCCTGCCCGGCG
>DATDGZ010000316.1:0-1932 GCA_036521795.1 Thermoanaerobaculia bacterium
CTCGAGACGCCCGGCGGCGGCGGCTGGGGACCGGAGCCTCCCTCCGCCGAGGGGCCGGGCCTCCTCTCCGAGCAGACGTAGCCGCGCCGGCGGGCGGCCGCCGCGGATCGGTAGACGGGTCGTGAGCCCGCGTGTCGAAGCGTGCGTGTCCCCTGGCAGCGCTCGAATTCGCATCTTTCTTCAAGCATGCGAATTCGTATGCGCCTCGGCGGACAACAGCGTCCGCGAGGTCAGGCCAAGGGAGACGCACGATGAAGAAAAGTCCCAAGAAGTTGACGCTCCATCGCGACACGCTGCACCAGCTCTCCGGTCCGGCCCTCCAGGAAGCGGTGGGCGAGAAAGGCAGCTTCCAGGTCACCTGCGTCGGCAGCTGCGCCGGGACCTGCCTCACCTGCACCTGTCCGACCCTCTGCGGTCAGTGGTACTGCTAGAGCCAGACGACCGTCCGCCGTTCGTCGCGAAGGTGGGGGGCGGCGCGCGGCGCGCGCCGTCCCCTTCTCCCCACCACCTGGCGGACCGCCATCGCCGAGGCGGTCGGCGCTCGAGTCGCTGCCCTGGCTTACGCCTGCGCAGTGCCGCCTTGAAGGGGGCGCCGGGGCGCGCTATCCTCGCGCTCTCGCCGATCCATCGAGCCATCAGGCCGGCCCCGCCGCCGCCTGGCATGCCTTGCCGAGGAGACCGCGCATGGACCTGCAGTACCTCGATCCGAGCACCGCCCGCGTCCTCGACGGCTGGACCAGCCCGATCCTCGGCCAGGCGATGCCGATCGTCGCTTACGGCCATTGGGGTCATCCGCTGCTGCTGTTCCCGACCGCGGCGGCCGATTATCTCGAGAACGAGCGCTTCTTCCTCCTCCAAGCCATCGAGCCGGCCATCCGCGCCGGCAGGGTGCGGGTGTTCTCGATCAACAGCATCAACAGCCAGGCGTGGATGGACCGCGGCCTGCCGGTCGCCGAGCAGGCGCGGCGCCAGGCGCTGTATGCCCGCTACGTCGAAGAAGAGGTGGTGCCGTACATCCGCCACGTCTGCCAGACCGCGGACCTCCGCATCGGCGCCTCCGGCGCCAGCTTCGGCGGCTTCCACGCCGCGAACACGGTCTTTCGCCGGCCGGACCTGTTCGACAGCCTGATCGCGATGAGCGGCTTCTTCGACCTCGCGCCCGACTACCTGCACGGCTACAGCGGCGACGACGCCTACTTCAACAACCCCGCCTGGTACCTGGAAGGGTTGGATGGCAACTCGCTGCACCTGCTGCGGACGGCCTGCAAGCTGCTCGTCATGACCGGCCAGGGCGCCTACGAGGCTCCCGACGCTTCGCGCCTGCTGTCCGAGATCCTGCACCGCAAGGGCATCCCGCACCAGCTCGACATGTGGGGCCACGACATGCCCCACGATTGGCCGACCTGGCGCAATATGCTGCCGCACGCCGTCGACCTCATGGGCTGGTGACGCCCGCGGCGGGCGGGGTGTGCCGCAGCGTGGGAGGGGGTCCTGTCCCCGGGCGTCGACAGGCCTCGCATCCTGATTCAGAGGGTGGGTGGTCCGGCCACCGAGCTTGCCAGGAGGCATGCGATGTCCGTGGCGGTCGTCTGGAGCACAGTTCTCGCATTCGCGGCCATGCTCGGCGCCCCGCGTGCCGGCCATGCCGAGGTGCAGGCGCGGCCGGCGCCCAGCTTCTCGTGCGGCCAGGCGACGCAATGGTTCGAGAAGACCATCTGCTCGGACCCCGAGCTCGCCGCGCTCGACCGGCGCCTCGCGTTGGTGTTCGCCGAGGCGAAGCGCGAGCTGGCACCCCGCACCGGGGAACTGCTCACGGCGCAGAGAGCCTGGCTCCGTCGACGTGAAGAATGCAGGACCGTCGGGAAAGTGAACCAGGTCGGGTGCCTGTGGGGTCCCGCCGTATCTGGCGGTGAACTTCATCATTGCGCTCAC
>DATDGZ010000317.1:0-11881 GCA_036521795.1 Thermoanaerobaculia bacterium
TCGTTCGGCTGGGACGGCTACCTCGCCGCCATCGAGTCGCCGCCGGTCTCCAGCCTCAACGTCGCCGAGCCCGACTTCCTGAAAGCGGTCGACGGCCTGCTGCGCGCGACCGGCCTTGCCAGCCTGCAGACCTACCTACGCTGGCAGCTGCTGCACGCCGCCGCGCCGTGGCTGCCGAGCGCCTTCGTCAACGAGAATTTCGCGTTCTTCGACAAGACCCTGGGTGGAGCGCAGGAACTGAAGCCGCGCTGGAAGCGCTGCGTCGAAGCGACCGACGACGCCCTGGGCGAAGCCCTGGGGCGCGAGTACGTGGCCCGGTGGTTCGACCCCGAGGCGAAGCAGCGGACGCTCGCCCTGGTCGGCGAGGTCGAGAAGGCGATGGGCCGAGACATCGCCGATCTCGACTGGATGGGCGGCGAGACCAAGGGGCGCGCCGAGGAGAAGCTCGCGGCGATCGCCAACAAGATCGGCTATCCCGACGTCTGGAGAGACTACAGCCGGCTGGCCGTCGTGCGCGGCGACCTCCTCGGCAACGTCGAGCGCGGCGATGCCTTCGCGCTGGCGCGGCGGTTGGCGAAGATCGGCAAGCCGGTGGACCGCAAGGACTGGTTCATGACGCCGCCGACCGTCAACGCCTACTACAACGCGTCGATGAACGACATCAACATCCCGGCCGGCATCCTGCAGCCGCCGTTCTACGACCCCGGCCGCGACGACGCCCCGAACTACGGCGCCATCGGCGCCGTCCTCGGCCACGAGATGACCCACGGCTTCGACGACCGCGGCAGCCAGTTCGACGGCCATGGCAACCTCGTCGACTGGTGGACGCCGGCCGACGAGGCCGAGTTCAAGCGGCGCACCGCCTGCATCGCCGACGAGTACTCCGCCTTCCCCGCGGCCGGCGACCTCCACGTCAACGGGCGCCTGACCCTGGGCGAGAACACCGCCGACAACGGCGGCCTGCGGATCGCCTACCAGGCCTACGAGGCGAGCCGGACCGGCAAGCCGCGCCGGGCGCTCGACGGGTTCACCCCGGAGCAGCGCTTCTTCCTCGGCTTCGCCCAGATCTGGTGCAGCAACACCACCCCCGAAGCCGAGCGCCAGAACGTGCTGACCAACCCGCATTCCCCCGGCCGCTACCGGGTCGACGGCACGGTCGTCAACATGCCCGAGTTCCAGCAGGCCTTCCAGTGCCAGGCCGGGTCCCCGATGGCGCCGGAGAAGCGCTGCCGGGCCTGGTGACGGGACGCTGCCAGGGCGGCGACCCGCCTGGTCACCGCCAGTCGCCGTCGAGCCGCGCGAAGAGGGCGGCGAACACCTCGATGCCGTCCCACAGGTTCTGCAGGCGCAGGTTCTCGTCCGCGGCGTGCTGGCTGTTGTCGTAGTTGACGGTCGGCACGATGATCACCGGCACCTTCATGATGCCGGAGAAGAGGTGGATGGGAATGCTGCCGCCGAGCATCGGCACCTCGAGCACCGGCCCGCCCAGCCCCTCGCCGACCGCCTGCACCACCGCGCGCGACACCGGCAGGTCCATCGCCGTCCGCGCGCCCGGGTAGCCCTCGTCCCAGTCGAGACGCGCCACCTTGCCGTGCGCCAGGCGGGTGGCCGCGTCGGGCTCGCCATGCACGACGAAGAAGCCGAGGCCGCGCAGGTGCCCCTCGACCTGCCCGCGCACCCCCTCGGGGGTCTGGTCGGGCACCAGCCGGAAGTCGAGCGACGCCGTCGCCTCGGTCGGGATGGCATTGCTCGCCAGCCGGCCCACCTGCCCGGCGCGCAGGCCGCGCACGTTGAGGGCCGGGCGCATCACCAGCTCCTGCAGGCGCGCGCCGCCGCCCTCGGTCCAGCCGAGCTCCAGCTCGCGCCGCAGCTCGCCCTCGACCGGCGGCAGCGCCGCGGCGGCCCGGCGCTCGCTCTCGCCGAGCGGCCTGACGTCCCGCGCGAAGCCCTGGATCAGGATCTCCCCGCCGGGCCCACGCATGGACGCCAGCACCTGCGCCAGCAGCGCCGCCGGGTTCGGCGCCCAGTTGCCGTAATGACCGCTGTGCAGCGCGCGCCGCGGGCCGTAGACGGTCAGCTCGAGGCCGGTCACGCCGCGCGCGCCGAAGACGACCTGGAACCGGCGGCTCTGGTGCACCGGCCCGTCGCACAGGATCCAGGCATCCGCCGCCAGCAGCTCGCGGTGCCGCGCCAGGATCGCCGCGAGGTGCGGTGAGCCCGCCTCCTCTTCTCCCTCGAAGAAGAACTTGAGGTTCACCGACGGCGCGACGCCGGCCGATCGCAGCGCGTCGAGGGCGGCGAGCATGCCCACGATCGGGCCCTTGTCGTCACTCGCCGAGCGGGCGAAGAGCCGCCACTCGCCGGGCAGCGGCGACGGCGCGCTCGCCAGGTCGGCCTCCTTCCCCGCCGGCAGCGGCCCGGTGCGCAGGACCGGCTGCCAGGGCTGGCCGTGCCACTCGGTGGGATCGGCAGGCTGCCCGTCGTAGTGGGCGTAGACCACCAGGGTGCGGCGCGCTCCGGCCGCGCGCAGCTCGCCGTAGACCGCCGCCGGCGAACCGGGCACCTCGAGCCGGCGGACCGCGATGCCGCGGCGTTGCAGCATCGCGGCGAGCGCGTCGGCGTTGGCCGCCATGTCCGCCATCCCCGACCGATCGTGCGCGACGTTGCGCAGCGCCGCGAACGCGGCCAGCTCGCCGACGATCTCCTTGTCGTGGCGCAGGCGATAGGCCCGCACCCGTTCGCGCAGGCGATCGGGTGCCGGGGCCCCTCCCGTAGCGCCGGTCCCTCCGGCGGCACCGGCCCCCGCCGCGGCATGCAGCCCGGCGGCCCCTGCCGCCCAGGCACCCAGGGCCGCGACGAGGGCGCAGGCGAAGGCCGCGGTGCGGAACGGCCGGCGAATTCCCATGTCGAACATGTCGTGCTCCTCGTGCGGTCGGGCCGCCACGGCGGAGCGGCGCCGCGGAGGCAGACCGTCCGGGCCGGTTCCGTAGTCGCCGGTGTCCCCCACCGAGGGCGCTTTACGCATTGTAAGTGAGGCGATGAGCACGGCGCGCACTCGCCTGACCAGGAGGAGCCATTGAAACCGAAGGCTGCATCGTTTGGAGCGATCGCCGGCGCCGCCCTCTGCGCGCTCGGTGCGGCGCGCCCGCAAGACCCGGATCGCGTTCGCCTCGTGCCGGGATTGGTGGTGGTGTCGTCGCAGCGGATTGCGCTTCCCTGGGGCGCCCCGGTTTCCGCCGCGCGCGCGGCGGGGCTGATCTGCGGTTTGCCGACACCGGGCGACCTGGTTCCCGGGGACCCGATCCCCATCAGGTTCGCGTGCCGGACCTCCGCAAACGTGGCGATCAAGATCCCGGGCTCCGGGGCCGGCGCCGGCTCGGTGGTCAGCCGACGGGCAACGCTCGCAATTCGGAACATCGGCCTGTCGAGCGCGACGCTTTGGATCGACTCGGCGGCCGACATGGCCACCGCCCGGCGCGCGATCGGCGGACTGCGAGGGGCGCGTGCGGTGGAACCGGCGGTGAGCCCGCCCCCCAACCCGCGAGATCGTGAGGACGACTACCAGGTCGGGGACGTCGGCTTCATGCTGTTCGAGCTCGGCGATCGGCCGGGAGGGTTCGTGGCAGTGGCGCTGCTGCGCGAGTAGGAGCTCAGAAATGACGGCGATCCAGACCTGCCGGTGTGCGCTCTCGTTTGCGGATCCGCGGGGACGCCTGGTCGCCGGCGTCGTGGCGTGGAGCTTGTTCCTGGGGAGCTCGGCGGCAGTGGCTGCGGTGCCGGCGAGCGAAGGCGCACCACCCTCGGCGGGCTCCGCTGTCCTCGCGGGCACCGTGCGCGACAGCGCGGGCGCGCCGGTGGCCGGCGCGAAGGTGCGCATCCGCAACTACCACACGGGCGATGGCTGGCTCGACGGCACCACCGACGGGCAAGGGCGCTTCCGGCTCGAGGGCTCCGAGCCGGGTGACTATCTCGTCTGGGTCGCGCTGGGCGATCTCATCTTGACCGACAGCGAGGTGATCCCGCTCGCCGCGGGCGTCAACCATCACGACCTGCTCTGCCCCAGGCGCGAGATTCGGGGTCGCGTTGTGTCTGCAGCCCGCCAGCCGCTCGCGGGCGCCCGGGTCGTGTTCAACTGTGGCGGTGGGTGCTCCGCCACGCGCGAGCTCAGGACGGGCGCGGACGGCACCTTCTCCTTCCTGGTCCTGGACGGCTGGTTCGCGCTCTTCGTCGACGCGCCGGGCTTCCGGCCGCAACGCCTCATCCCACCGCTACGCATCCATGGTTCGTCACGCTCGGTGGAACTGCGGCTGCGGCCCCTGGCGCCAGGCCGTGCCGGAAGCGTGGCGATCGGCGGAAGGGTCACTGGACTGTCGCCGGCGGAGCTCAAGACGGCGAAGGTGGCCGCCGAGCCGATGGAAAGCGGCCCCGCGCCCGGCGCCTGGCGCGGCGCGACGCTTGACGCCTCAGGCTACTACCGTCTCGAAGGCGTCGAGCCCGCGGGCGTGTGGGGCCTGACGGTCGAAGCCGGCTCGAAGACGATCGCGCAACGGGTGAACGTTCCAGCCGGTCCTTCGGGCAGTGAGACGCTCACGGTGGACGTGGCGTTCCCGCGGTACTTCACGGTGAGCGGGCGAGTGCGCAACGCCGACGGTTCGCCGAGCGACTTCGGCCGGATCACCTTCGACGATGCGCGCCAGGCTAGCGCTCAAACCACGGGCATCGAGAGCGACGGCAACTTCACGATCCTTCTCCCGAGCGGCGCCTACCTTGCGGCGGCGGACTACGTCACCAGCGAGATTCCGAGCCCTTCGCGGCTCGCGAAGGGACCCGTGGTGGTCGATGGCAAGCCGCTCGCTGGAGTCGAGATCCGCCTCGATGCTGCGGGCGTCATCGCCGGCCGGATTCTCGGCGCGGCCGCCGATGCGCGCCTGCAGGAAATGACCGTGCGGGCGGAGCAGGGCCGCCTGGCGCAGGGCGGGCGGGTCGACGAGAGCGGCCACTATGAGATCCGCGGACTGCCCCCAGGGCCTTGGCAGGTCATGGCCTGGTCGGGAACGGGGGACATCGCCGGCGCGAAGGTGACGCTGCTGGCGGACCCGGCCCCGAGGGCCGTTCTGGACGTCTCGTTTGCGCCCGGCACGCTCACCCTCTCCGGACGGCTCACCGGCTTCGACCCGGCCGCGAACTATGGTCTGAGGATCGAGCGCGAGGACGAGCCGCTCGCCGAGCACCTGGTCGGCGTCGATCGCGACGGCACGTTCTCCTTGTCGGGGCTCGCGCCGGGCAAGTACCACGTCGAGGTCGAGGACGGCGGGATGCCCCTCAACATCCATTGGCCGCTGTGGGCGGGCACGGTGGATCTCGAGTCCGACCGCTCGCTGACGCTTCCGGTCGCTTTGCCGCCTTGACCCCCACGCATGAGATGAAAGGCCGCGCCGCGGTATGATCCGCGGCGGTGTCCCCCGACAGTCCGCTCGCCTTGACCGTGGTGCTGCCGCTGATCGACGACCGCGGTCAGGGCGAGAGCGCCCTGGCTTCGTGGATCGGCCAGACCCTCGCCGCCGAACGCTTCGAGATCGTCGCGGTCACGCCCCGTCCCGGCGACCGACTGGCGCGGCGGGCGCGATCGCTGCTGCGTCCCCATGATCGGCTCGAGGCGGCGCCGGGGGCTGCCGAGATGGAGCTCTACCAGGCCGGCGCCCGGGCAGCCCGCGCCGAGCTGCTGCTCTTCACCGAGGCCCACTGCCTGGCCGAGCCCGACGCGGCCGAGGCGCTGCTCCGGCGCTTCGCGACGCCCGCCGGGGTTGCCGGGCTCGCCGGGGCTGCCGGGCCTGCCGCCGTGCAGCTCGCGGGAGAACCGCTGGCGTCCAACGCCTTCGCCGCCTTCGAGACCAGGCTGCTCAGGGACGGGCTGCGCGCGCACCCGGACGACGCCTGGCGGCGCGTCTCCCTGCGCGGCTTCGCGGTGCGGCGTGCCGCCTGGGAAGCGGCCGGCGGCTTCGCGACCGGCTGCGGCCGGTTCGCCGAAGCCATTCTCGGCGTTCGCCTGCTCCGCCTCGGCTGCCGCATCGACGATTGCCCGGAGGCGCGGGTCCGCCACGGCAACTGTTCGCGGGCGCGCGACCTGGCGGCGGCGCTGCGGCCCCACGGCAGGGGCCAGGGAGCGTGGCGGGAGCGCTGCGAGGCCGGCCTCGAGCGAGACTTCCTGCCGCCGCTCCCCGATTGGTCCGAGCGGGCCGGCTGGGTGCCGCGCCTGGCGCGCCACGCGCTCCGCGTCCGGCTGGGCATCCTCGGCCGCGCCGCGCTCCGTCGAGCGTGGCGGCCGCATGCCGCGGCGGCCGCGCGCGCCCTGCCCGGCTGCCTCGCCGCGGCGCTGCTCGGACGCCGCGTGCCGCGGGCGCTCGCCGCCGCGCGCGCCGCCCGCACTCTCGCCGCGAGCCGGTGGGGGCCCGGGGAGGAGCGGCGTTACCGCGCCTACGGCCGCGCCTCCAGCGAGCTGCTGCGCTGGGGAGTGCTCGACCACGCCGCGGCGGCCGGCCTTTCCGCCGCGCCGGCCGGTGACGTGCTCCGCCCGGCCGAGCTCCCGGACGGGGCGCTCGTCGGCTTTCACGCCCCGGAGCGGTGGAGCGCCGGCGACGCGCGGCCGACGTGCCGCTGGACCCGCCCCTTCGCGCTGGTTCGCCTCGCGTTGGAGCCGGCCGACATGCGCCTGATCCTCGAGGTGAGCTCACCGGTGCCGCCCGAGCGGCGCGCGCTGCGGGTCTTCTGGAATGGGACTCCCGTGCGGGCGGCGCCGGACGGTGGCTTTCTCCTGCAGCGCCGCCGGTTTCGGCCCGGCGAGCAGCTGCTGGCGATCGCCTGCGCCCCGTTCCACCCCGCCAGGGCCGGCCTCGACGATCCGCGCGAGCTCGGCGTGGCCGTCTTCGCCATGCGCTTCGAGCGCCTGCCCGGTTGACAGGCTGCTCGGCGGCTCCTCTCTCCCCTCGCCTATGTCCGGGCGCCCGCTCTGCGGATGCCCGCGACCTCGACCAGGCGGACGGTGCCGGGGGCCGGGGGTTCTTCGACGGCCTGGACGAGCGCGGCGACCATGAGAAGATGGCGGCATTGGCATCGAGTTGTCGCGGGCCCCGAACCGGCCTCTGTCGCCCTGTCGCGAAAGTGCCGGCAAAACGCTGCCCGCGTTCCCGTCCGAGGAGGTCGTTCATGAACAGCCGGCGCTCGCTCGTTCTCGCCTTGCTGCCCGCCCTGCTGATGGCCCCCCTCGCGGCAAGGGCGCAGCCGGCACCGGTGGCGACCGCCCCGGCGGCCGTCCCGCAGCTGCCGAGGATCACCCGCGTCCTGGTCGGTACAGCGACCGACCTCGGGGTGGACGCCGAGTCGCGCCCCGCTCACCTCGGCCTCTGGCTCACCCTCGACGTCGCCGGCCTCGACCAGCTGGTAGAGAAGGCGCGGGCGGCCAAGAAGCCGCTCCAGTTGTACCTCAACGGCATGCCGCTCACCGACGTGCTGCCGGTCTACTTGAATACCAACGGCAAGCCGTCGCGGGTGCGCTTTGCGTTGTTCCGCACCGAGAACGCCAAGCTCACCTGGTCGGCACTGCTGGGAAGACCGCGGGCCCAGAATCGCATCGTCGAGGCGAGCGTCGGCCTGACCGGTTGCGCCGACGGCTGCGCCGACATCACCGACGGCTTCAAGATCCCGCTGGCCGTCATCCGGCCGGTTTTGATGGGCTGTTATCTCGCCCTGCTCGCGGGCGGCCTCTGGGTCCTGATCCGGCTGGCGCGCACCACGGCGATCTTGCGTAACCATGGTCCGGGCAGCCCCTGGAGCCTCGACCGCATCCAGATGGCGTGGTGGACGTTGCTCGTCGTCTCCGCTTTCGTCTTCATCTGGCTGATCAGCGGCGACTACGGGAGCCTCAGCAACTCGGTCCTGGCCTTGATCGGCATCAGCACCGGCACCGGCCTGATCGGCGCGGTCATGGACGACAACAAGCAGGCGCAGATGCAGCAGCGCAAAGCTCTCGAGGGCGAGGAGGCAGGGCTGCAGGCGGGCGATGCGCAGCCCGCCTCGGGTGCCGCCGCGCCCGCCAAGCCCGCCGCGGCGCCGTGGCTGCCGTCGGAGATCGCGGCGCAGCTTGCCAAGCTTCCCAAGCTGAAGCTGAGCAAGACTCTGTGGATCGACATCCTTTCCGACGAGGACGGCGTGAGCTTTCACCGTCTGCAGGTCATGATCTGGACGCTCGTGCTGAGCGTGATCTTCGTGGTCAGCGTCTACCAGCGCCTCGACATGCCGGATTTCGACAACCAGCTGCTCGCGCTGATGGGGATCAGCAACGGCACCTATCTCGGCTTCAAGCTGCCCGAGAAGACCGCCTGACCGGGTGTCCGGTCGAGGAACGGCGGCGATGTCGTCGCCTGGACCAGCCCGGCAGCCAGGGAGGCCTGCCCACCCACGTTGCCGATGACAGTGACCGTCTCTCGCCGGCTCAAGGGGCGTGCAGCGCGATCCCGGACACCAGGCAGCTCTGCACCTCGATCTCCGAGTCGGAGGGGGGAGTGTCAGGCTCGCAGACGTCGGGGAGGTCGGGGTTGCTGGGGTCGGGCATGCAGACGCCCGTCGAACCCGGATCGTGATAGGTCTCGGTCTGCATGGAGCAGACGGTGTCGACGGTCGCCGCGACCGGCGCGCCCTGCGGCGTGAGCGCGGCGACCTCCGACTCGAAGCTGTTCCCCTGGTCTGACCGCGAGACGAGGCGGGGGGCGCCGATCGAGAGCACCTTGCCGACGTTGGCGCGGAGATCCTCCATTCCCGCGGGATTGCCGTACCGAGCGAGCGCGTCACCGGTCAGCGTCGCCTTGAAGTCGTCGTATTTCCCGTGTGCGGCATCGTACGCGACGGTCTGGATGGTGCCTTTCGGCGTCGAGGTGTCGCCGACGCAGCCCGTCATGGCAAGCCCCAGCCCCACGGCCAGGGCGAGCGCGACCCTGGAACACGCCGCGCGAAGGTCGCCGAGCCCAGCTCGATGGAATCGCATGTTTTCTCTCCTGGACCTCTTGGAACCGGACGTGCCACCTCGGCGCGTCCGGCAACTGCAGCCAGTCTAGGAGGCGGAAGACACGCCGGAAAGAGCATGTTCATGCTGGGGCAGTGGGTCAGCTTAGAATCAGAGGCCGCGGCCCGTGGCGGCCGGGAGGTGACGAGAATGGATTATCGGAGCTTCGGCGGCACTGGTCTCAAGGTCTCCCCGCTCTGCCTGGGAGCGATGATGTTCGGCTCTTGGGGCAACCGGGACCATGAGGACTGCGTCCGCATCATCCACCGCGCGCTCGACGCCGGCATCAACTTCGTCGACACCGCCAACGGCTACTCCGACGGCGAATCGGAGATCATCGTCGGCAAGGCGCTGGCCGGGCGCCGCCAGCAGGTGGTGCTGGCCACCAAGGTCTTCGCGCCGGTCGGGCCCGGCCCGAACGAGCGCGGCCTGTCGCGCAAGGCCATCCAGGAGCAGGTCGAGAACAGCCTCCGCCGGCTCGGCACCGACGTCATCGACCTCTACCAGATCCATCGCCCGGACCCCACCACGCCGATGGCGGAGACGCTCTCGGCGCTCGACGGCCTGGTGCGCCAGGGCAAGGTGCGTTACCTCGGCCTCTCCACGAATCACCACGAAGGCCCCGGCGTGTGGGAGAAGCGCTTCGCGGCCTGGGAGATCGTCGAGGCGCTGTGGCTGGCCGACCGCCACGGCTGGGAGCGCTTCGTGGCCTTGCAGCCGCCCTACAGCATCCTGCGCCGGGTGATGGAGCTGGAGCACTTCCCGATGACCCAGCGCTTCGGCATCGGCAACCTGGTCTGGAGCCCGCTCGAAGGCGGCTGGCTCTCCGGCAAGTATCGCCGCGGCGCCGCCAACCCGAACGACAGCCCGCGCGCGTCGACCTGGGTCGGCGACACCGCGAACCCGAAGTTCGCGCACCGCGTGGAGATCGTCGAGCAGCTGGTGCCGCTGGCCGCCGCCCACGGCGTCACCCTGGCCCAACTCGCCAACGCCTGGGTCCTGCGCCACCCCGCCGTGCACAGCGCCATCATCGGCCCGCGCACCATGGAACAGCTCGAGAACAGCCTCGGGGCCCTCGACGTCGTCATCACCCCCGAGGAAGCGGCGCGCATCGATGAGCTGGTGCCGCCGGGGACATCGGCGTTGTAGCCGCCTCCTCGGGTGCCACGGGCTCCATTGCCGCTCAGCGGTCGATCAGTCGCTGCGCGCCCTCGGAGTACCGGTGCCCTTGCACCGTGATCTCGGAGGCGGCGCTCTCGACGTCGCGGAGATCGTCCGCGGTGAGCTCGATCGCGGCCGCCCCGGCGTTCTCCTGCAAGCGATGCAGCTTCGTGGTGCCGGGGATCGGCACGATCCAGGGCTCCCGGGCGAGGAGCCAGGCGAGCGCGATCTGGGCGGGCGTCGCGTGCTTGCGCTCTGCGATCCTGCCGAGCAGATCGACCAGCGCCCGGTTCGCCTTCCGGGCCTCCGGCGTGAAACGGGGGACGGTGGTGCGGAAATCGCCGCTGTCGAAGGCGGTGCTCTCGTCGATCTTTCCCGTCAGGAAGCCCCTGCCCAGCGGGCTGAAGGGAACGAAGCCGATGCCGAGCTCCTCCAGAGTCGGCAGGATCGCCGCTTCGGGCTCTCTCCACCAGAGCGAGTACTCGCTCTGCAGGGCGGTCACCGGCTGGACGGCGTGCGCGCGGCGGATCGTCTGCACGCCAGCCTCCGAGAGGCCGAAGTGCCTCACCTTGCCATCCTGGATCAGCTGCTTCACCGCCCCCGCCACGTCTTCGATCGGCACCTCCGGATCGACGCGGTGCTGGTAGAACAGATCGATCCTGTCGGTCTGCAGCCGCTCGAGCGAGGCTTCCGCGACCTCCCTGATGTGCTCGGGCCGGCTGTTCAGGCCAGCCTGCTTGCCCTCGGCGTCGAAGCGGAAACCGAACTTGGTGGCGATCACCACCTGCTCGCGGACGGGCGCGAGCGCCTTGCCCACCAGCACCTCGTTCGTAAATGGACCGTAGGCTTCGGCGGTGTCGAAGAACATGATGCCGAGATCGCAGGCCGACCGGATGACGGCGATCATCTCCTGCTCCTCGCCGGCCGGTCCGTAGCCGAAGCTCATGCCCATGCAGCCCAGCCCGAGAGCCGAGACTTCCAGGCCGCTGTTCCCGAGCGCTCGTGTCTTCATTCATCCTCCTTTCCTCGTGCTGCTCCTCGCTGATTCTCCACCCGATCCGGGTAGGTAGGACACTACCCTAGTCCGCGGTCTCCAGGTGCCGCGAACTCGGTGCTCTGGGGTTCGTGGCGCCTGGGTCGCCGCGCCCAGAGCGGCGAGGCACGCCTGTCAGGCCCCGCTGCGGAGCATCCTGGCAAGCACCGCGCCTTGGAGTGCCTCTCACGGGCGCCGATCAGGCGGGTTGTTCGGGCGAGAGGTCCGTCCGCCGCCACGGCCGCACTGCTCCGGCACTGCGGCCTCCGCAACACCCAAGCGTCGGTCCTTCTTGCCGCCGCGGAGCTGGCCGCGCGACTGGCGCGGCAGTACATCCCCAACCACCACGTCCTGACGCGCCCGGCCGGGCTGGCGCGCTACCTGACGCTCCGCTACCAGCAACGCGACCAGGAGGTGCTCGGCGCCCTCTTCTTCGACATTCGCCACAGCACCCGGCTGGTCTCGCCGTCCGAGAGGTCCCAGCCCACCTCGCCGGGGCCGCCGCCAGCGAGCAACCCGCACCGGCCCTTATCGGCACGTTTGTCACCGGCGAGTTTTTCACGCTGCAGAGACTTCCGCAGCAGCTGTGCATTTCTATGAGCTGTTAGGTCCATTCGGTCGATGCTCTGACT
>DATDGZ010000318.1:0-3800 GCA_036521795.1 Thermoanaerobaculia bacterium
GGAGCCGCAGCACCTGCCGCTGCTCGGGCCCGCGCCGTGGCGACGAGCCGAGCGGCGTGGCCAGCTCGCCGAGGCCGTGGATCAGGAGCTCGGCCATAGAGTCCGCCCGGCTGCCCGCACCTCGGCGCTCGCCCAGGCCGCGACCGCCTCCCAGGTGACGTCGATCGCCAGCCGCGGCATCGCCTCCCCCTCCGTCTCCGAGAGGTCGGCGAGGCCCTTGAGCGCCTGCAACGGAAAGTCACGGACGTGCCCGAACTTGTCGCCGGCGCGGTCGAGCAGCGCGGCCAGCGGCAGCTCGCGGCACAGCAGGTAGAGGTCCACGAAGTCCCGGCGCGATCCCCGGCTGATGATGGCGCCGAGCTTCATCAGGCCGAGGTCGACCGCCGACGCGACGGCGAGGCGATCCACCTCCTCGGCAGGATCGACCAGCGGATAGGGATAGTAGAACAGCCGCAGCGGCACTCCGCCGCCGGCGCGCACGAACAGGTAGCCGTCGCGCGCCGTCTCCACCCGGGTGCCGGGGTCGAGCGCGAGCAACGCCTCGAGCAGGGCTCGCCGCTCGGGGCTCGTCAGCCGGTTGGTGGCGGACATCAGGTCGAGGTCGGCGACCGGCCGGTGTCCCAGGTAGAGCGCGAGCGCGCCGCCGCCGGCGAGGTAGAAGTCCTCCGCCCAGGACGCGCCGCCAAGGCTGCCGGCCAGCGCCTGGGCGCGCGGCGAGAGCGCCTCGCGATGGCGCGGCGGCAGCAGCGTCGGGGACCGGGAGCTCAGAGGGGCCATAGCTCGCGGCGCCGCTCCATCGCGGGCTGCCGCTCCGGAAGGAGATCGGGGCGGTCGAGCGTCACCGCCCAGAAGGCCAGGCTGCGACGCGACAGGCGCCGCGCGCCGTGCCGCTCGACCCAAGCCGCCAGGGCGCTCGCGGGAAGCTGCCGGCACAGCCACGCGAGGTCCTCGCGGTCGCCGTCCTCGAGCAGGCGCGCCATGACGTACGGGTCGGGGGCCGCGGCATCGAGCACGAGCGCATCCGGAGACGCGGCAGCGAGCACGGGCACTTCCGGGGCCGGGACGTCGGGCATGGGCGCTACCCGTGCCGCCGTGCTGGTGTCGCCAGGATCGCCGAACAGCCGGCGCGCCGCTTCCGGCAGGGCCACCGCCATCGCTGCCCTGCTAGTGCACTGCACTAGGCCTCTCGCCGCTTGCGCGGCAGGGTCAGCACGGTGCCGGTGTTGCGCTCGTCCTCCATCTCCGCTTCCAGGATGCGCTGGAAGAGATCGAGGTTGTTCTTGAACTTGACCTGCAGCTCTCGCCGCAAGGTGCGCAGCTCGTTGATCTTGCCCTCGATGCGCGACGACTGATCGATGGCCTGCTGGACGATGCGGTCGGCCGCCTGCTCGGCATCCTTGATGGTGAGCTCGGCTTCGCGCTTGGCGTTGGCGGTGATCTCGTCCGATACCTTCTGCGCCCGCAGCAGCGTCTGTTGCAGCTGGTGCTCGCGGTTCTCCGTCTCCTCGAGCCGCTGCTTGTAGTAGCGGTTCTCGCGCTCGATCTTCTCCATCTGCCCCAACCGGCCGGCGAGCTCCTCGGCGACCAGCGCCAGGAAGCTCGAGACTTCGGCTTCATCCGCGCCACGCAGCCGCCGCGGAAACTGCATCCTCTGGATCTCGAGCGGAGTGAGCGCCACGGCGTATCTCCTTCCCCGCAGGCGGCGCGCCGCCGCTTGCGTCCTGGATCTAGAAAAGGATGGCTATCTTAGCATGGATAAAGAAGGAACAACGGCGCCGCGCCCTGGGGTAGTGGGCCAGAGGGCAGGGGCTAGTGGAGGGGCCGGCGCGGGCCGAAGAGCGCCGTGCCGATGCGTACGTGGGTGGCGCCCTCCTCGATCGCCACCTCGAAATCGTCGCTCATGCCCATCGACAGCCAGCCCGCCCAGCCCGGCCATTCGGGCCGGCTGCCGAGGTCGTCTCGCAGCTCGCGCAGACGCCGGAACCATGGCCGGGCCGCGGCGGCGTCGGCGGTGTACGGCGGGATCGCCATCAGGCCGACGATGCGCAGGTAGGCGAGGTCGAGCAGCGGCCGCAGCGCCGCGGCCAGCCCGGCGGGCGCGAAGCCATGCTTGCTGGGCTCGTCCCCGAGGTTGACCTCGACGAAGGCGCTCAGGGGCGCGTCGCGCCGCGCCGCCTCGCGGTCGAGGGCGGCGGCGATCGCCGGCCGGTCGAGCGAGTGGACGCAGCTGAAGAGGTCGAGAGCGAGCCGGACCTTGTTGGTCTGCAGCGGCCCGATGAGGTGCCACTCGACGCGCGGCAGCCGGGGGTCCGCGGCGAGCTCGCGCCGCTTGGCCAGCGCCTCCTGCACCCGGTTCTCGCCCAGCACCGAGAGCCCCGCCGTGACGAATGGCGCGAGCGCCGCGGCCGGTTGCGTCTTGCTCGCCCCGACCAGGACCACGGCCGCAGGGTCGCGGCCGGCGCGGCCGCAGGCCGCGGCGATGCGCCGCCGGATCGCCGCCAGGCGCTCGCCGGGCGCGTCCTTGCCTGGCTCCACTGAGTCCACGGGACCGCCGCGGGCTCTAGTGCCTCGTGAAGCCACGAGGCACTAGCTCGCCGCCTCCTCGATATAGAGGACGCGCTTACAGCTGTCGCATTGCACCAGGCTGTCGCCGTTGCGGATCTCGACCACCACCTGGGGCCTGACGCGGTAATTGCAGATGCCGCAGTGCCACTCGCGCGGCCCGCGCCGGGGCCCTTCGATGAGCCGCACCGGCGCCAGGGCGCCGGCCGGATTGCGTTCCAGGATGCGCTCGAACTGTGCCAGCACCGGGCGCGGCAGCTGCTGGCGCAGGACGCCGATCCGCTCGCCTAGCGCGCTGACCTGCTGGGCGATGGCCGGCTTCTCGCTCTCCCAGCGCGCCAGCTCGGCGGCGTAGCGCTGGGCAAGCTCGCGGAAGCCCTCCTGCTTCTCCTCGAGCTCCCGCTTCTTCTGGTCGTGGCGCTCGAGCGACGAGAACGCCAGGTCCTCGTAACCCGTGATCTGTGCCTTGACGGTATCGATCTCCTGCAACAGGGCGCCGTACTCCCGCTGGGTGCTGACGCGATTGATCTGCTGCTGGTACTTCTTCAGCTTCTCCTGGGCATCGTCCACTTCCGCCTCGGCCGTGCGCCGATCTCGTGCCGCGTCCTCTACCGCCTGCTCGAGATCGCCGATCTCGGCCTTGCTCGCCGCGTGCTCGTCGTGCAGGTCGCGCATCCAGTCAGGGATGCCGTGCAGCCGCTGCTCGGCCTCCCGGATCTGGCGAATGGCCTGCTGCAGCTCCACGACGGTTTCCAGGTTGGAATTCATCGACAGACACAGCTCCTCTCTTCGGCCCGCGGCGCCGGCCGGCGGCCGCCCCCGCCGCACGGCCGGGGTGGACGTGCGGCATCTCCCTGAGGCCAGGGCTGACATGAGGCTCTCTCCGGGAGTTGCCGGATGGGCGCGTCGCGGAAGAAAACCGAGGTCATACCCTCGAAGTGGGTCCACCTGGATTCGAACCAGGGACCTGCCGGTTATGAGCCGGACGCTCTAACCGCTGAGCTATGGACCCGGAAGAGCCCTGGCGCGGGCGTGCAAGTATACCACCGAGCACTACGCGCCTCCCGGGGCCTTTCAGCGGCGTAGTGGGGCACTCGCTCCAAGGTACCCCACTACCCCGGGCCGCCGCCCTCGGCGGGTTCGGGGGCGGGCGGCGGCACCTGGTCCAGCCACTCGCGGTCCTCCGCTGCCGGCGTCAGCTCCTCGGCGATGAAATCCCCCCAGCGCGCAGCCAGGTG
>DATDGZ010000319.1:0-25825 GCA_036521795.1 Thermoanaerobaculia bacterium
CGCGAAGGCTTCGCCCGCGCCCTCGCCGCCAAGGTCGTGATCGCCAACGGCAGCGACGCCGGCGTCTTCGCCCACGGCGAGAACGCCCGCGAGCTCGAGCTGCTGGTGGCCTGGGGCATGACACCCCGCGACGCGCTGCGCGCCGCCACTGCGACGGCGGCAGCGGTCCTCGGCCGCGGCCGCGACCTCGGGCGGATCGCCCCCGGCGCCATCGCCGACCTGGTGGCGTTCGCTGGAGACCCGCTCGCCGGCATCGCCGCCCTGCGGCACCCGGTGCTGGTGATCAAGGACGGCAGGGTCGAGGTCGATCGCCGGGCGGCGCCCTGAGGCAAGCACCTTCGAGCGGTCGCAGCGGTTGCAAGGCATGGTCGTTGCATGGGCGCAAGAGGCGGAGAGGGATAGCACGTGAAGGCCTTCCCGCACGCATCGACGCTGGCCTTTCCATCGGAAGAGAGGAGACGCTCATGAGGCGGACTCTTCTGGTTCTTCGCCTCCACCAATCCGGAGATGCTGATCAAGATCATCGACGGCTGCAGCCTCGATTCGCACTTCTGGGTCTTCTTTGCGGCGACCACCAACGTCGGCTTCACCGTCACCGTGACCGACACTCAGACCAGCCACCAGGCGGTCTACACCAACGCGGACAAGCACGCCGCGCCGCCGGTGCAGGACACCTCGGCGCTGACCTGTCCATGAGCTGAAGCGGCAAGCAGAAGCGGGCGCGGCGGCCCCGCGCCCGCTTCAACCGGGGTCGTGTGCGGCCGCGTGGTCATGCCGCGGGTCCTCTCCTTGGCTGGCGTGCTCGGCCCGCGCCTGCGGCTGCCCGGCGCCCATCTGTGTTCGTTCGGCGCGCAAGTGCGCTTGGCGGTCCAGGCTGATCAGCATCACCCCGGCGATGACCAGGGCGATGCCGGCCCAGCGCAGCGGCGGCACCGGCTCCTTCAGGAACACGATGCCGAGCACGGCGGCGATGACGTACTCGAGCGCGGTCAGCGGCAGGGCGACGCTCACCTCCGACCACGACAGCACCGCCAGGAACAGGAAATAGAACAGGGCGTTGCCCACCGTGCCGGCGATCACCCAGGGGTTGCCGAGGGCATGCCAGAAGTAGGCCACGAGGTAGCGCGGCGACCAGCCGCTGAGCTCGCCGATCTGCAACATGCCGCGGCGCACCAGGATCTGGCCGATGGAGGCCGAGATACAGGCTGCGATCATCGCGGTGAGCACTCGCAGCATGACACCGTCCTCCTTCCCGCTCGCGGCGCGCTACGCGACGCGGCCTCCAGCCTACAGGTCGCAGAATGCGATCCGGCGCACGCCGGCGGCGCGCAGGGCGGCGCCGACGCCGGAACTGGTGAGCGCCGCCAGCTCCGCCTGGTGATCATAGGCGGGCATCTGGCGCTCGAGCTCGGGGCAGCGCCGGGTCGCGGGATGGAAATAGATCTCGGTCACGCCGGCGGGCAACGTGCCGGCCAGGCGGACCACCAGCTCGGCGTTCATGTGGCCGCTGTCGTGGAGCCCGAAGACACAGCGGTTCGACTTGAGGCCCGCCCGCCGCAGGCGCCGGCGCAGCAGCGCCACCCACGGCGCCAGCCCGGCGGCGGTCAGGAGCCGCCTGGCGAGGCCGCCGCCGGCGGCGCGGAACGACGCCAGCGGCGGCTCGTACGGCACCCGCACGGCGCGCAGGCCATGGTCGCGCCCGATCGCCAGGATCAGTGCCTGCAGGGTGGGATGGAGGTGCATGTGGTTGTGCGCGTTGACGTGGTCGAGCGGCAGGCCGGTGGCGCGGAAGGCCTCGTACTGGGCGCGGATCTCGGCCGCGAGCTGGCGCCGCACCCTCGGCCGGAAGAACCAGGAGAACCCGGCCCGCACCAGGCGGTCGGTGAAGGCGCCGCCGCCGTCGACCAGGTCCGGCACCTGCTCGGGCGGCAGCACCGGGCGGCCCTGGACCAGCACGACGTGCAGCCCGACGCGCAGCGTCGGCAGGCGCCGGGCGCGCTCGACGGCGTCGGCCGCGGCGGCGGCGCCGACCATCAGGCTGGCGGCGGTGAGGATGCCCTCGCGGTGCGCCTGCTCGACGGCCTCGTTGACGGCGACGGTGAGCCCGAAGTCGTCGGCGGTGACGATGACCTGCCTGGTCACGAGGGTCCCAGCATGGTCATGACGGTCTCAGGTCCGGCGCGCCGCGGCGATCCCGAGGCACGGATCGCTTCGGTCACGAGGGTCCCAGCTTGCTCACGACCGCCCCGGCCCGCCCGGCAGGTCCCTGCGCCACCATGCGGCCGCGGCGGCCGACGACGAAGCGCGTGCCGCTCCACACGACGGTCGTGCCGGCGAAGGCCGCGACGGTCGAGACGAAGCCGGCGAGGTCGCGCAGCGGCAGCAGCAGGAGCCGGCGCGGCCCCTCGCGGTCGCCGAGCCCCCGGCCCATGAACAGTCCGGCGGTGAGCAGGCGGACCGCGATGGCGGCGGCGGCGACCGCCAGCCCGAGCGGGTCGCCGCGGCGCACCGCGGCGAAGGCCAGGGCGAAGGGAACGGCGCGAAGGAACAGCGTGCCGAAGAGCCCCCAGGCGTTGCCGGCGCGGGTGTTCTTGTCCCAGTAGAGCTGGTGCCGCCACCACTGCAGCGGCCCTTCGAGGTCCACCAGCATGTCGACGAAGTACGGCACCACCGCGATCCGCTGGCCGCGCGCGCGGATGCGGCGGCCCATCTCGAAGTCCTCGAGCAGGTAGTGGCCGAGGTCGGCGAGGCCGCCGATCGCGTCGAGGGTCGAGCGGCGCACCGCGTTGCTGGCGCCGAGCACGAACGGCGAGGCGCCGGTGACGTGGGCGAAGACCAGGTTCGGCACCCAGTCGGCGTTGACGAAGAGCTGCTCGAGAGCCTCGTACCAGCGGCGGGCGCCGAACGCCTTGTAGAAAGTCGTCGAGCAGCCCACCGCAGGGTCGGCGAGCGGCGCCACGATCGTCTGCAGGTAGTCGGGGCGCAGGCACACGTCGGCGTCGCTCACCACCAGCAGATCGTGGCGGGCGCCGCTCTGGCCGACGAGCAGGTTGCGCGCCTTGCCGTTGGGCACCGTGCCGGTGCCGTCCACCACCACCGTCACCCGCTCGCTGCCGAATTCGCGCTGGATCTCGTACACCAGGGGCAGCGCCGGCTCGTCCTCGCGCTGCGCCGAGAAGACCACCTGGTAGTCCGGGTAGTCCTGCCGGCAGGCGCTGCGCAGGTTCTCGCCGAGGTCCCGGCCGAGCCCGTAGACCGGCTTGAGCATGGACACCGCGGGCCAGGCGCCGGTCTCGGCCCACGAGGCGCCGGCGCCGGCGGCCCCGATGGCCGAGCACGGACCGGCCGCCCCGGGCGGGCCAGCGGGCGCGGCGGGCGCGGCGGCCCCGGCGGACATTCGGCGCATCCTCGCCCGCAGCTGAGCCATCGCCCCCAGGCAGAGGAACGAGTAGATCGAGCCCCCGATCACCGGCAGCAGCAGCAACCACTCGACGAAGGACACCCCGGCCCAGCCGGTTCCAGGCATGGCGCGAGAGTCTACTCCATGTCTTGGCGTGCTACAGACCAGAGTCCGCCGGCTCGTATGCCAGAGCGCCAGCACTTGCAGCGTCTGCACATCCCACCATGCGGAGGCTTCGCGGAGCTGGCGAGCGAGCTGTGTAGACTCGGCGGTGCATGGCGGAAGGCGCCGCGGCGGCGAAGATGCCGGCCGCGGCGGTGCAGGATGGCGGCGAGCGGGGAGGGGCCGGGATGACCGAGCGTTTCCAGCATGGCGAAGTCGAGGGTCTTCGCGTCGGGTGCTTCCCGCTACGCTACAACACCACCTGCATCCTCTATCGCCTCGGATCGACGGTGATCGACACCGGCCCCCCGAACCAGTGGCGGCGGGTGCGGACATTCCTGGCGGAGCGGGCGGTGCGGCAGGTGGTCGTCACGCACTATCACGAGGACCACGGCGGCAACCTGGCGCCGATCCGGCGCGCCTTCGCGGCGCCCGTCTACGCGCCGCGCCTGGGACTGGCCGAGCTGGCCTCCGGCTTCTCGCAACGGCCGTACCAGCGCCTCTTCTGGGGCCGGCCGGAGCCGGTCGAGGCGCGGGAGCTGCCGCAAGAGGTGCCGCTCGACGGCGGCGGAGCGCTCGAAGCGATCCCGGCGGCCGGGCACTCGGCCGACATGACCTGCCTGCTCGAGCGCGGCCGGGGATGGCTGTTCACCGGCGACCTCTACATCGCCGCCAAGACCCGGCTGCTGCGGCAGGACGAGGACCTGGGGGCGGAGATCGCGAGCCTGCGCCGGCTCATCGGCTACGATTTCGACACCGTGTTCTGCGCCCATCGCGGCGTCATCGGCTCCGGCAAGGCCGCCCTGCGCCGCAAGCTCGACTTCCTCGAGAGCCTCCGCCAGCAGGTCGCCGACCTGCACCGCCAGGGCAGGAGCCGCGAGGAGATCACCCGCCAGCTGCTCGGCCGCGAGGGGCCGATGACCGTGCTCACCGGCTACCATTTCTCCAAGCGCAACCTGATCGACGCCTGCCTCCAGGCGCTCCCGGGGGCCACCGGCCGCCCGGCGGAACTGGACCAGTAGGCAGCGGCGGCCCACGTTGCCTTCCATCCTGCCTCCTCGCGAACTGACCCACGACCCGGAGACCACCTCATGATCGTTCATCTCGTCGACGGCACCTACGAGCTGTTCCGCCACTTCTACGGACTGCGCCGATTCAACAAGGGCGCGGACCCGCCCTTCGGCGCCGTGATCGGCGTCTTGCAAACGGTGCTGCAGATGATCGAGACGGGTGCGACACATGTCGGCGTGGCGACCGATCACGTCATCGAGTCGTTCCGCAACCGTCTCTGGCCCGGTTACAAGACGGGGATCGGCGTCGACCGGGCGCTCCTCGCGCAGTTCCACCCGCTGGAGGAAGCGCTCGGAGACATGGGAGTGGCGGTGTGGCCCATGATCGAGCTCGAGGCGGACGACGCGCTGGCCTCCGCTGCTCGGAGCGCCGCCGCCGACGAGAGAGTAGAGAAGGTCTGCATCTGGACACCCGACAAGGACCTCTCCCAATGCGTCCGCGCCGACCGCGTCGTCCAGGTCGATCGCCGGGGCATGAAAATCCGCAACGCGCAGGGAGTCCGCGAGAAGTTCGGAGTGGGCCCGGACTTGATTCCCGATTTCCTCGCCCTCGTCGGCGACGCCGCCGACGGATATCCCGGCATCCCGGGGATCGGTCCGGTCACGGCGGCACGGTTGTTGAACCGGCATGGCATCCTCGAGGACTTCCCGCCTACCGTCCTGGGAGAGAGCCGCGACCTGGCCCTCCTCTTCAAGGATCTGGCGACTCTGCGGACCGACGCGCCACTGTTCCGTGACGTGAACGAGCTGCTGTGGCGCGGCCCCACTGCCGCGTTCGGCGCTTGTGCAGAGCATCTCGGAGAGGCTCGCCTGCTCGACCGCTGCCGCAGGGCCCATCCAGGCGTACCGCCGCCAGGCCCGTGACCGCTGTCGAATTCCAGGGTCAGCGCCAGGCGGGGTCAAGGGCCGCCGTGCCGTCGCCGCCAGTACTCGCGGAACGACCGCAGCCGAGGTAGAGACTCGCGGTCCTTCGCGCGGCCGCTCGCTTCCTTGCTGGCAATGATGTCGTCGAGGTGGCAGACGGAGAAGCCTTCGACCTCTACGCGCCGCCGCCAGGCGTCTGCGAAACGCTCGATGCCGTCCGGCGCGAAGACGAGGTCGAGGTCGAAGGGCCCGTTCTTGAGCTGCACGAAGTCCTTGCCGGCCTCGATCTGTGCTGCCTGCTCGTCGTCGAGGGCGAAGCCCAGCTCGCGCAGGGCGGCGACGATGGCCCGGCCGTTGTCGGGGCTCTTCTCCACGAAGAGATCGGCGTCCTGAGTGGTGTCGGGGAAGCCGAGCAGGATCGCGCCGGACTTGCCGATGAAGAGATAGCGCACGCCATGGCGGCCGAACGCGTCACGGATCTCCTCGGCCTGCCGGTACTCAAACGCGCCCATAGCCCAGCCAGTCCGGCAGGTTCTCCTCGCACCAGCGGCGGTATTCGGCGGTCGTGTCGAAGGCGCGAAACGGCGCGTCGTCGAGCACCGGCTTGTAGGTGTGGATGAAGGCGTAGCGAAAGCGGACCGGCAGCGGCCGGCGGGCAGCGGCCTCGAAGTCGGCGAGCCACTCCGCCGGAATGTCGCCCCCTGGTGGCGTGGCGTCTCTCGGGTGAGGTCTCTCTGAACCCATGGCCCCAGAGTATAGGACTTGCAGGGTTTGCGCGGGCCATGAAGTCACGCCGCGGGACTCTCGACGCACCCTAGGAATGGGTACATCGCGCGCCGCAGAGTCGCGAGCAGCCGGCGCGGCCCGTCGTCGGCCAGGCGTGATCGGATGACCCGAAAGGAGCCTTCCATGATCCGAACCACCCGCATGTTGCCGGCCCACGCCTGGCGCGTGGCAGGTCTCGTCGCCGTCTGTGCCGCGCTCGCCGCGGTCCCCGCGGTCTCCACGCCGGATGCCAAAGACGGGATGGCGGCGTTGGCGCCGATGGACACGAAGGGCGCGGCGGATGAGCCGCGGCCGATGGACATCGGCGCCGCGCGTGCGCTGCCGCTGGGCACGGTCGTCACGGTCGAGGGATCGGTGACCGTCCCGTCGGGGCTGCTCTCGTCCGGTGGCACCCTCGACCAGGGCTTCGCCATCCAGGACCGTACCGGCGGCATCTACGTGAGCGTCGCGACGAACCTCGGCCTCACCCTGCGCCGGCGGGTGCTGGTCACCGGCCAGCTCGCGCAGGCCAACGGCTTCCTGGTCCTCGTGCCCGCGAGCGCCGGCGACGTGATCGAGGTCCGCGGCCGCGGACCCGCTGTCAGGCCGCTCTGGCTGCGCACCGGCAGCGTCGGCCCCGCCAACCAGGGTCTGCTGGTCCGGGTGGTGGGAGTGATCACCCAGCCCCTCGCGCCCGACCCTCCCTTCGGCATCCAGGTGGTGGTCGACGACGGCTCGGGCCCGCTACGGATCTTCGTCAACACGTCGACGGGGATCGACCTGAGCGGCCTCGCGCCGGGTCAGCTGCTGTCCGTGACCGGCCTGAGCGACGAGTTCGACACTCCGGAGATCGATCCGCGCTTCCAGAGCGATCTGCGGCAGCCAGGGCATTAGCAGTGCCGACTTGACCGCGGAGCACACCCGCTCGGGCAGGTGGGACTTGAGGGCCACGGGGTCGACCAGTGGGATGGTGACCTCGGGAGGCGTCATCGACGCTACAGCAGGTAGCAGAGCTCCGCCTTCGCGGCTCGCCCCGTCGAGCCTCAGCGCTGATCTACGAGTTGCAATAGTTCCTGATGCATAACCGGCTCCGGCCGCGAGCACCGGCGCCGCGCCGCCACCTGCCGGGGTGTCTTATGCTTTAGCGATGGCGACCGCCAAGCCCGCCCCTGTCGTCGTCGCCGTCGCCGGACGCGAGGTGACGGTCTCGAATCCGGAAAAGCTCTACTTCCCCGAGGCCGGGATCAGCAAGCTGGACCTCGTCCAGTACTACCTGGCGGTCGCCGAGGGCGCCCTGCGCGGGGCGGGCGGACGGCCGAACGTCCTGGTGCGACATGCCGATGGGATCCACGGCGAGTTCTTCTTCCAGAAGCGCGCTCCCGCCGCCCGGCCGCCGTGGATCGAGGTGGTCGAGCTGCGCTTCCCCTCGGGGGGCCTGGCCGAGGAGGTCGTGCCCCGCGACGCCGCGGCGCTCGCCTGGATGGCGAACCTCGGATGCCTCGAGCTGCACCCGCACCCGGTGCGCGCCGACGACCTCGAGCACCCTGACGAGCTGCGGATCGACCTCGACCCCGTGCCGGGCGTCGAGTGGCCGCAGCTGCAGACCGTCGCGCGCGTGGTACGGGAGGTGCTCGACGGCTTCTCGCTCGTCGGCTGGCCGAAGACCTCGGGCTCGCGCGGCATTCACGTCAACGTGCGGATCCACCGCCGCTGGTCCTTCGACCAGGTGCGCCGCGCCGCCCTCGCCCTCGCCCGCGAGGTGGAGCGGCGCGCTCCGGATCTGGCCACCAGCAAGTGGTGGAAGGAGGAGCGGCACGGGGTCTTCCTCGACTACAACCAGAATGCCAAGGACCGGACGGTCGCCAGCGCCTACTCGGTGCGGCCGAAGCCCGATGCGCGGGTGTCGGCGCCGGTGACCTGGGACGAGCTCGAGTCATGCCAGCCGGAGGACTTCACCCTGCGCACCATGCCGCAGCGCTTCGCCGCGCTCGGGGATCGGCACGCCGGGATCGACGACCATGCGTGCGGGCTCGAGAGTCTGCTCGAGCTCTCCGCCCGGCAGGAGGCCGAGGGGCTGGGTGACGCGCCGTGGCCGCCGCACTATCGCAAGCAAGCCGGTGAGCCGCCGCGCGCGCAGCCGTCGCGGCGGGTCCCCAGCAAGCCGCTGATCGAGATCGGCCGCTCCCAGGACAAGGCCGAGGCGCTCGCCGGCCTCGAGCGGTGGAAGGCGCGCCATCCGCAGGCCGCGGCGCTGCTCGCGCCCGCCGACGTCCTGGTCGACGCCATGCGCGGACGGTCCACCACCTGGACCCGTGTGCGGGTGAACCTCGAGCATGTGCCCGAGCCGCTACGGCCCCCCCAGGAGGCGCTCGATCCCGATGCCGGGCCATAGTGCCCCGCTCGGTTCATTCGCACACTACTCGCTTGCCCTCCGCGTCCCTGGCTGCGTTGCGCCTCCTCGACATAGGTTCGACTATGCCTCGTCGGCGACGCCTTGCCAGGAACGCGGATGGACTGCGCGATTAGTATGCGAATGAACCGAGCGGGGCACTAGCGGCGATGCCGGGCCGAGCGGTAGGGTCAGCGGCCGGCCGCCGCGAGGATCGCGCCGAGCTCGGCCGGAGGAGTGACCTCGAGCTGGTCATAGCGGCAATCCGCGGGCCGCTTGTCGGGGCGCCAGCGCAGGAAGGTCGCCGCGTGCCGGAAACGGTCGCCTTGCAGGTGGTCGTACTTGACCTCGCACACGCGCTCGACCCGCAGGGGCTCCCACGAGAGGTCCTTGCCGGCGCTCCAGCGGCTCTGCGCGCCCGGCATGCGGGCCGAACCCTCGACAGCCGCCGCCCAATCGTGCCACGGGTGGCCGGCGAGCGCGTCCTGGCGCAGGGGGGCGAGCTCCTCGGCGAGCTGCCGCCGCACGTCGGCGGTGAACGAGGAGGTTACCCCCACGTGATGCAGCCGGCCCTCGGGGTCGTAGAGGCCGAGCAGCAGCGACCCGACGCGCACGTTCTCGCCCCCCTTGTGCCAGCGGAAGCCCGCGACCACGCAGTCGGCGCTGCGCACGTGCTTGATCTTGAGCATCGCGCGCTTGCCTGGCTGATAGGTCGTGTCCTGGTGCTTGGCGATCACGCCGTCGAACCCGGCGCCCTCGAAGCGGTGAAACCAGTCGTCGGCGAGCTGCCGCTCCCTGGTGACGGGTGTGAGCGCGACACCGGCGGCACGATGCGCCAGGGCCTGCTCCAACCGCGCGCGCCGCTCGGCCTGGGGCAGGTCGCGGAGGTCCTGCGAACCCTCGGCCAGCAGATCGAACGCCACGAACAGGGCCGGCGTGAGAGCGGCGAGCTTGGCCACCCGCGAGGCGGCGGGATGAAGCCTCAATTGCAGTGCGTCGAAGTCGAGGCCGCGCTCGCCGGCGATGACGATCTCGCCGTCGATCACGCAGCGCGCCGGCAGCGACTCGAGCAGCGGCGCCGCGAGCTCGGGGAAGTAGCGGTCGAGCGGCCGCAGGTCGCGGCTCTGCAGGTAGAGCCGCTCGCCGGCGCGGAAGGCGATCGCCCGGAAGCCGTCCCACTTCGGCTCGAACAGCCAGCCCTCGCCCGCCGGCAGCCCGTCCGCGACCTTGGCGAGCATGGGTTCGATCGGCGGCTCGATCGGGAAGCTCTGATCTGCCTTCGCGTTGGCCATCGTCTCGTTGACCTGTCTTCCAGTTTGCCGGCCAGGCTCAACCGCGGCCGGCGACGACCTGGCCGAAGGCGCCGAGGAAGGCTTGCATCTGCTCGGCGGTGCCGATGGTGACGCGCAGATGCTGGGGGAGGGCGGGGAAGACGCGCCCCACCTCGACGTTGCGCCGGCGCAGCTCCTGGATGACCGGCGCCACCGGCCGGCGCAGGTCGATCATCATGAAGTTGGTCGCGGACGGGATATAGGCGAATCCGAGGCGGTCCAGCTCGGCGCAGACGGCGGCCTTGACCTCGCGGTTCAGGCGCTGGCCGCGGCTCACCTGGCCGGCGTCAGCCAGGCTGGCCCGCGCCGCCGCCAGGGCGAGGATGTTGACGCTGTCGAAGGCCTGGTGCTGGCGCAGCCGCGCGACGACCGCTGGCTGCGCGACGCCGTACCCGCAGCGCAGGCCGGCCATGCCGTAGATCTTCGAGAAGGTGCGCGTGACCAGCAGGTTCGGGTGGGCGGCGACGAGCGGGATGACGCTCTCGAAGTCGTCGCTGTCGGCGAAGTGGAAATAGGCCTCGTCCACCGCCACCAGGGTCCGCTCCGGCGCCTTGGCCAGCAGCGCGCGCAGCTCCGCCTTGGGGGTGATCGTGGCGGTCGGGTTGTTCGGGTTGCAGACGTAGAGCAGGCCCGGATCGGGCGCCGCGGCCAGCATCTTCGGCAGGTCGTGACGGAAGTCCGCGGTGAGCGGCACCGCCAGCGCCTCGGCGCCGTGCCGGCGCGCATGGCGCGGCAGGGACTCGAAGGTCGGCTCCGCCGCCACCGCCGGGCGCCCGGGCGCGGTGAAGGCGACCGCGGCGAGCAGCAGGATCTCGCTCGAGCCCGCGCCGAGCAGGACCTGCGCGGGGTCGACGCCGTGCAGCCGCGCGACGTCCTCGGCGAGGGCCTCGACATGCTCGTCGGGGTAGCGCCAGGCGAGGTCGAACGCGCCGCGCATGGCGTCGAAGGCGGCCGGCGCCGGACCGTAGGGATTCTCGTTCGAGCTCAGGCGCACCACCCCGGCGATCCCCTTCGCGCCGCCGGCCGCGGGCACGCCCCGGAGCGGCGCGCTCGCCCCGGCACCGGCCCAGCCGCGGAGAGCGGCGGCCCGGGCCGGCACCGCCGCCGCCAGCCCGGCGCCACCCGCCGCGGCGACGCCTGCTCCGAGCAGCTGGGCGAACCGGCGCCGCGACAGGCCCGGGGCCTCGCTGCAATCGCCGCCAGCGCCGCCAGGGCCATCGATCTCGCCTTGCGGCTCGCTACGTCCGGTCCGGCCGAGCCGAGTCATCGGGTCCCTTGCCTTTCTTCCCGCCAGGGGATCGGCGGTCCTATCGGTTCCGCCATGCTGCTCATTGTCGCACGGACCGCCGCGGCGCCGCGGTGCCGGGCACTTCGCATCCCGCGCTTGCAGCCACAGACCACCCGCATCACCTTGCCGCGAGCGCCCTCGAGTGCGCCCGCTCCGGCCCCCCCTTTGCCCCCTTTGGGGAAGACTCGCTTATGAGTAGATTTTCGTTATACAATAGAGATCGACCAACATAAGAGGCTGTAGTGACTACGGCCATCTTCACCGGTCGCCGGGAGAGCTGACCCCGGGGGCCCTTCGAGAAAGGAAGCCTATGCTGAAAGACCAACCATCTCGCCGTAGGCCCTCCTTCACGCTGGTTGCCGGCGTCTTCGCGCTGACGTGCCTCGTCGGGCTGACGGCAGCCGCCCCGGCCGCCGCCAGGGCCGCGGGGCCGGATCTCGAACACGAGCAGTGGATCGCGCTGTTCGCGGGCGACCAAGAGCCGGTCCTCCATGCTGCCGCCGTTCCCGTCTGGGGCCGCGAGGAAGGCCTGGTCGTCGCCGGACCTTCCCAGGCCCAGCTCGAGGTGCTGGGAGCGCAGGGCGTCGAGCCGATCTTCCGCGCCCCCGATCACGGCGAGGGCATCCACGTCCTCAACCACGACCACTACTTCAGGCCGCCCGCCCTTGCCGGCCTGCGCCGCTTCCGGATCAACGACCGGGCGGTGCTCTATCTCATCCCCGCGGGGCTGGAGATGGAGCTGCCGGGGCTCAAGCTGCACGCCCTGTTCCATGGCGTGCCGCGCGTCGCGCTGCCGCCGGTCCGCGTCCATCCCGCCGATGCCGCCGGCCAGGTGACGCCGCTGGCCCCCCTCCCGCTGGTGCAGCAGATCGTCGACGCCACCAGCCAGGCGAACTGGTTCCAGGACGTCCGCGACCTGTCCGGCGACAGCGACGTGACCATCCCCGGCTTCTGCACTGCCTGCCGCATCCGTACCCGCGCCTCCAATTACATGTTCCCGCCGAACAACACCGGCAACCCGCTCGGCAATCCGTTCGCCTCCGAGTACCTGGAGAACAAGGCCGCGGGCTGGGGCTTCGTGGCGCCGAACGCGGCGCGCCAGAGCTACACCTCGGCGAACTCGGGCTGCACCGCCCGGCAGGGCTCGATGACCTGGCAGAACCTCATCTTCACGCTGCCCGCCCAGGTCGACTTCGCACAGAACCAGCAGGTCATCTTCCTCGTCCACTACGACACCATCTCCGAGAGCGCCGCCAACGACGCCAACAACGCCCCGGGCGCGGACGACGCGATCTCGGGCGGCTCGGCGCTGCTCGAGGCGATGCGCATCTTCAACGGCTACGCCTGGCAGAATACGGTGAAGTTCCTGTTCGTCAGCGGCGAGGAGGTCGGGCTGTGCGGCTCCACGGCCTACACCCGCATGAACCCGACCGCGCCGATGTGGCGCGTGCTCAACATGGATCAGACCGCGTTCGACGGGGACATGGACGGCCTGATGAACCTGTATAACTGGAACACCACGAGCTGCCCCTCGTGCGTGGCCTTCGGCGATGCCTTCGTCCAGGCCAACTCCGACTACGGCAACATCATCGACCCCACCAAGATCGTGCGCAATACGACCAAGATGTGCCAGACGGACCACTGCCCGTTCTGGAACGTCGGCGTGACCGCGATCGACCTCAACGAGGACCTCACCAACAACGATCTCTGCCCGTGCTTCGACCAGTTCCAGAATTCGACCTGCCGCGACACCGTCACCCAGTTCTATCCCGTCAACAGCACGACGTTGATGTTCAATCAGAACTATTCGTGGCCGACCGAGAAGGCGGCAATCGCGCTCATCGCCTCGACCGCCGTGCCGCTCTACGCCTGCCCGGCCACGGGGGCGACGCTCAGCGCCACGGTGAGTGGGCAGCAGGTGCAGCTCACCTGGCCCGGCGTGCCGCCGGTGACCAACTACGTCGTGGAGCGGGCGGATGGCGGCTGCGGCGGCACCTTCGCCGGCATCGCCTCGACCACCACGGGCTCGTACACGGATACCACCGTCGCCGCCGGGTCCACCTACGGCTATCGCGTCCGCACCTGCCCGTTCCAGGTGAGCAACTGCGTCGCGGAGACCATCTCGGGCGCCACCGCCACCACCACCACGCTGAGCTCCTCTCCCAATCCCTCCGCTGTCGGGCAATCGGTCACGTTCACGGCGACCGTGACCTCCGGCGCCGGCGTGCCCGCGGGCACCGTCACCTTCACCGAGGGGGCCACCGTCTGGGCCTCCAACGTCGCCGTCGACGGCACCGGCAATGCCGCCTTCAGCACCGCGGCGCTAGCGGTCGGCAGCCACACTCTCACCGCCGCCTTCGCCGGGGCCAGCGGCTGGGCGAACAGCAGCGGCAGCGACGCCGGCTCGCCGCAGGTCGTGACCAAGGATGCCACCACGACGGCGGTGAGCTCCTCCGCGAACCCCTCGGTGTACAGCCAGCCGATCACGTTCACGGCTGCGGTCACGGCCAACGCCCCGGGCAGCGGCCTGGCCACCGGCACGGTGACCTTCAAGGACGGGTCGAGCACCCTGGGGGCCGGCGCTCTCGACGGCACGGGTCACGCCACCTTCACGACCTCGACCTCGAGCGTGGCCGCGCATTCCATCACGGCCGTCTATGGCGGCGACGCCAGCTTCAACGGCAGCACCTCCGCCATTCTGACCCAGGCGGTGAACAAGGACGGCACGACGGCCACGGTGACTTCCTCGCTCAACCCCTCGGTGCACAACCATGCCGTCACCTTCACCGCCACCGTGGTTGCCAACGCACCGGGCACTGCCATCCCCACGGGCACGGTGACGTTCAAGAACGGTACGAGGAAGCTGGGTACGGCTTCCCTGAATGCCGCGGGGCAAGCCGCGTTCACGACCTCGTCGCTCTCCGTGGGCACTCATCAGATCACCGCCGTGTACGGTGGGAGCTCGAACTTCCTGACCAGCACCTCTGCCATCCTGGTCCAGACGGTAACGCGCTAGCGATGGTTCACGGGCGGTCGCTTGACCTGCCGGGAAGCTGCTGAGCTTCCCGGCAGGGCCCGGCGGTTCTGTAGCGCGCCGCGGGCCTCTCGACGCACTTAAGAGATAGGTACATCTCGCGCCGGAGAGTCGCTGGCTCCCGGCGCGCCCGCCCTGAGCTGCCCTCGCCTGCCATGGTGAAACGTGAGTCCTCTCGTGCGCAACGAGGGCTTCGAGGTCCACCTCCTTCAGGTGGCTCACGGCCCCGCCGCACGGCCGCCGCCGGCGGCTGAAACAACCCATACCCCCGAGCCGTAGAAGGAGCAGGCCCGGGAAATCCTGGCCGGCGCCCGTCCCTGGATGCGAGGGGCCCGGTTTTCAGCACTCGACGCGGCGTTGCCATCATGGAGACGATCATGAAGAAGAGGTGGATATTCGGCGTCCTGGCGCTGGTGCTTGGCGCGGGGGCGGTGATCGCGGCGGTGCGCAGCAGCAAGTCCGCCAAGCCCGGCGGCGACGAGCTGCCGTTCCGCCTGGGCAAGGTGCAGACCGAGGACCTGCAGGTCAGCGTGCGCGAGGTCGGAGCGGTCGACCCGGTGGACAAGGTGGACGTCAAGTCGGCGGTGTCCGGCCGCGTCACCGCCATCCGGGTGCGCGAGGGCGACGCCGTCAAGGTCGGCCAGGTCCTGGCCGAGGTCGAGCCCGACGTCAACCAGGCGCAGACGCTGTCGGACGTGCAGGGGGCGGTGGCGCAGGCGCAGGTGAAGCTGCACGACGCCGAGCGTGCGCTGCTGGTGCAGCAGGCGCTCTTCGACAATGGGCTGATCCCCCGTGACGCGCTGCGTCCCTACGTCACCGGGCGCGACCTCGCCGCCGCCGACCTGCACTCCGCGAAGAGCCGCTACCAGATCGTCGAGGACCGCGGTATCCCGATCTCCGGCGACGCTTCGACCCAGCAGGCCCGCGTCACCTCGCCGATGGCCGGCGTGGTGATCACCAAGGGCATCCAGCTCGGCCAGACGGTGACCTCCGGCGTCTCCTCGTTCAACGAGGGCACGGTGCTGTTCACCGTCGCCAACCTCAAGTCGATGATCATCCGCGTCAACCTCAACGAGGTCGACATCGCCAAGGTCAAGGTCGGCCAGCCGGTGCGGGTGACGCTCGACGCCTATCCGCAGAAGACGTTCACCGGCAGGGTGCGCTTCGTGGCTCCCGCCGCCAAGCTGCAGGACAAGATCAAGGTCTTCGAGGTCGAGGTCGCGATCGACGCGCTCGAGGACTCCTTCCGCACCGGCATGAGCGCCAACGTCGAGATCCTCGGCGAGCGCCGTCCCGCGACGCTGTCGATCCCGCTCGAGGCGCTGCAACGCCGCGACGGCCGCACCGTGGCCTACCGCCTGAAGCCCGGCCTGTCCGCGAGCGCGATCGCCAAGGCGAAGGACGGTCTGTCGGGGCGCAACAAGTTCGTCTGGCTGGCGGACCACTGGCGGGACTACTTCGAGACCGTGCCGGTCGCCGCCGGCATCGCCACCCTGGAGCGCGTCGAGGTGCTCGCGGCCCAGCGGTCTCTGCGGCAGGGAGAGCAGGTCTGCCTGGAAGACCCGACGCGCAAGAAGGTCGAGAAGGACGACGAGGACAACTGAGGGCTCCCCCCCTCCAACCGGCGCGGTGGCGCCCCGGAGCGCCTGGGGCCACCGCCGCGCGCGAGGCACCGAGCCATGCCCCCCATCATCGAGACTCACCAGCTGACCAAGGTGTTCGGCAGCAACGGCAACGCCGTGCACGCCCTGCGCGGCATCGACCTGACGGTCGGGGAGGGGGAGTTCGTGGCACTGGTCGGCCCGTCCGGTTCGGGCAAGTCGACGCTGATGGCCATCCTCGGCTGCCTCGACTCGCCGAGCGGCGGCTCCTACGCGCTGGCCGGCCGCTGGGTCCACGACCTCTCCGGCGGCGAGCTGGCGCGGGTGCGCAACGAGAAGATCGGCTTCATTTTCCAGAGCTACAACCTGCTTCCCAGAGCGTCGGTGCGCCGCAACGTCGAGCTGCCGATGCTCTATGCGGGCCTCGGCCGGCGGGAGCGGCGCCGCCGGGCCGACGAGCTGCTCGAGCAGGTCGGCATCACCGACAAGGCCGACGCGCTGCCGGCGCAGCTCTCGGGAGGCCAACGCCAGCGCGTGGCGGTGGCGCGCGCGCTGGCCAACCGCCCGGCGCTGCTGCTCGCCGACGAGCCCACCGGCGCCCTCGACTCACACACCGGCCAGGAGGTGCTGGCGCTGTTCCGGGAGCTCCACGCCCTCGGCAACACGGTGCTGCTGGTCACCCACGACCCCACGGTGGCGGCCCTGGCCGAGCGCCAGGTCGAGATCCATGACGGACTGGTCCGAGCCGCCGGCGGCGGCGAGGGTGGCCAGGGCGCCGAGGCCGCAGCAGGCACCGAGGGTCGCGCGGGCGCCGAGGCCGCAGCGGGCGCCGAGGCCGCTGCATGAGAGGCAACGGCCGCGGCGCGTGGGCCGAGCGCTTCGCCAGCGCCTGGACCGAGCTGCGCGAGAACCTGCCGCGCGCGGTGCTGCAGACCCTCGGCGTCATCCTGGGCGTCGCCTCGGTGGTGGGCGGGTTCTCGATCTCCGACAGCCAGCGCCAGCAGGCCAACCGGCTGTTCGTGCGCGTGGGCGGCCTCGACAAGCTCAACGTGCTGCCCTCGGAGGTGATCGACGACGGCTCGCCGACCGCCTTGCAGACGGCCAATCTGGGGTTGCGCACCGCCGACTCCGAGCGCGGCCGCGAGCTCGACGCCAAGCTCGTCGGCGGGGTCTCCGAGCAGAAGCTGCTGCGGTCGCGGGTGCGCTCGCCGCTCGCCGACCAGGAGCGCCAGGTGACGGGCATCGGCGGCGACTACCTGGCGCTCAACGGTTACGACGTCGAGCGGGGGCGCCGCTTCTCGCTCCATGACATGGAGACCGCCGCGCCGGTGGCGGTCATCGGCAGCGAGGCCGCCGCCGACCTCTTCCCGACCGGCGAGATCGTCGGCCGGCCGCTGCGCATCGGCGACGTCCCGGTCACCGTCGTCGGCGTGCTGCGCGAGAAGGTCTTCCGCTTCCACGACGGCCAGCGCAACCTGTTCGCCTGGCGCAACCGCCTGGTGGCGGTGCCGGCGACGCTGGTGACCCGGCGCATGCAGGGCGACGCCTACCGCCGCCTCGACCGGGTGACCTTCCGCATCCCCGACCTCAAGGCCATGGTGCTGTTCTCCCGCTCGCTCGACTCGCTGCTCAGGGCCAGCCACCGCCTGCAGCGCGACTTCCGCCTCGACGACGTGGCGAAGCGGGTCAAGCGGATGATGAGCCAGGGCGACGTCTACAACGTCGTCTTCCTGCTCTCCGGCATCCTGGCGCTGCTCGGCGGCGGCATGGTCAACGTCAACATCCAGATGGCCTCGCTCAAGGACCGGGTGCGCGAGGTGGGCGTGAAGATGGCCATCGGCGCCTCGGGAGGCGAGATCTTCAAGGGCTTCATGACCGAAGCGCTGCTGATGACCGTCTTCGGCACCTGTCTCGGGCTGGTGGTGGGCGTCGTCTTCTCCAAGGTGATCACCGCCTCGATCGGCGTGCCGCTGGCGATCTCGGTGGCGAGCTTCGGCTGGGCCGCGGCGCTGGCTGGCGCCTTCGGCTTCCTCTTCGCCCTCTACCCGGCCTGGAAGGCGAGCCGGCTCTCGCCGATGGAGGCGCTGCGGTATGAGTGAGGCGGTGACCCTCCCTGCCGGGGCCGCCGGCGCCGCCCGCGGGCACCGGGGCCGCCAGGAGCGCCGCGGCCTGATGGCCCAGCTGAACCTGGTGATGGAGGTGGTGACCGGCGGCCTGGTCGAGCTGTGGGCGCACAAGCTGCGCTCGCTGTTGACGCTCAACCTGCTGACCCTGGGCGTCTTCGCCCTGGTGGTGATGACCTCGGTGCTCGACGGCATCATGGACAAGGTGGCGATCGGCTTTGCCGGCATGAGCTGGGACGGCACCCTGATGCTGGCGCCCAAGGACCCCAAGACCACCGAGGACCAGAAGCGCTTCGCGATGAGCCCGGGGCTGCGCTACGAGGATCTGCCGCGCCTGACCGCGCCGTTCCCGGGGATCGCCGGCTTCGTCCCGCGCGCCTACAAGAGCCTGCCGGCGCGCCTGCCCGGCGGCAGCGAGAAGATCTTCGTCACCGGCGTCGACGCCGCCTACGCGCGCCTGATGAACCGGCCGACCGGCCTCGGCCGCGGGTTGACCGACGACGACGTGCGGCGCCACTCGACGGTGGCGGTGGCGGGCGCCACCCTTGCGTCGAAGCTGTTCAGCGGCGCCGATCCGGTGGGCCGCGACGTGGTCGTCTCCGGCCTCAGCTTCCGCGTCGTCGGGGTGCAGGCGCCGGCGCAGATCTTCAGCGAAGAGAACTACATGGACGCCAACGGCCTGCTGGTGCCGTTGACCGCCTACATGGACCGCGTGGATCCCGACCATCACCTGGCGAAGCTCGGGGTCAAGCTGCGCCGCAAGCAGGACCTCGACGAGGTTTCGGCACTGCTCGTCGGCCGCGCCAAGCAGGCCCATCACGGGATCGAGGACATCGAGATCGTCAACCTCGACGCCGAGGCGGCGCGCTCCTATCAGAACTTCCTGCAGCAGATGCACGGCTGGCGCGTGGTGCTCTTCAGCCTCGCCGGCACGGTGCTGCTGGTGGGCGGCGTCGGGGTGCTCTCGGTGATGCTGATCTCGCTCGCCGACCGCCGCTACGAGATCGGCTTGCGCAAGGCGATGGGCGCCACCGACCCGCAGATCTTCATCCAGTTCCTGCTCGAGGCCCTGGTCCTCGCCGCTCTCGGCGCGCTCGCCGGCACTCTCGCCGGCAGCGCCGTCTGCCGCGCGCTGTCCGACAAGTTCCCGTACCCCCTGGTCGTGAATCCCATGGGCCTCGCCGCCGCCTGGGCGACCGCCCTGCTGCTGGCCGTCTGCTTCGGCCTCTACCCCGCCATCCGCGCCTCCCGCCTGTCGCCGATGGCGGCGATGCAGTAGCGTCGTTCGAGCTGCGGCCGGCGCTCTACCCCGCGGGCGCGGGCAGCTTCCAGGCGAAGGGAGGGGCCGTGGCGTGCGACACCGACGGATACTCGGCAGCGGCGGCAGGGTAGGAGACCTGCGCCCCCCGCGCCGCCCTGGAATAGACGGGATGGGCGCCGGTGAGGGGGTCGACCAGATTGGCCTGTGCGGCTGGCAGGCGCACGGGGAAGTCGCCGCTCGCCGCGGCTTCGATGCGAAGGTCCAGGGAGATGGCAGCGAGCTGCCTAGAGGCTTCCACGGCCTGGCACTTGCCGATCATCTCCAGCGCGTCGTAAGGCCCTAGCAGGTTGAGGCTGCGCGCGACGTCCGCGTCCTCGTGCTCCAAGTTGGTGAATGCCTGTCTCGCCTGCCGATAGGTGAGGCTGGTCCAGGAGAGAAGGACGCGGTCCCCATCGAGCAAGGACGCCCAGAACTGGTCCGCACAGCAGGCCCAGAATCCCCGACGTCGTTCCTGCATCCAGCGCCAGGCGAGCGATCCCTCGCCGGCCAGGGCACGGGTGAGGATCTCGTGTGCGCTCTCGCGAGGAAGCCGCGCGCGCAGTGCCTCGAGTGTCGCCACGGGAACGGCGTCGGATTCGACGAACCAGTCGAGGGCCTGGAGGTATTTCCCCATCACGGTAGTTCCGAACAGCTGTGGCAGGAGGAACGATCCCTGCTGAAGGCCAAGGCCGAGAGCCTCCAGAGTGTCCACGGCACTCGCCGCTCGCACCTGGTTGCCGGACCTCAGCTCGAGCCCAGCTTCCGCGAGGAGAAGGTTGGCGAGCCGGGAGAGAGAGATGAGGTTCGGGTCGGTGAAGGCGCTCTCGGGAAGGAGATCGCACACCGGGCGCAAGGCTCCGGCATGGGCCCGGCCGAGTGCCTGCTGCTGTGCCGCCAGGACGGCGGTGATTCGCCGGACGTCGGCCGCCGACCACCTGCCGGGAGGATTTTGGATGATCTTGCCCAAGGCCACGAGCTCCGGCGGTGCGGGCCTCGGCAGCGAATTGGTGGCCGCGAGATACCAGGAGGCTCCGTTACGGGGGTCGGTCCTCCCATGGAGGCACGACTCGACACGCACGAGCGGCATGACCTCCCGCGCGAAGCTGGCCCTGGCGCGTCGCAAGTGTCGGGCGCCGGAAAAATGCTCGACGAGAGCGGAGGTGCCGGCAAGCAACCCAAGGACTGCACCTCCCCAACCCACGAACCGGAGAATCCGTCTCCCGGTCATGCGGAGCCTCGACGCCCCGGCTCAGCCGGCGAGCGGCGCGGACTTGCCGCTCTGGCGGCCCAGGCCCTCGGCGGGAACGTCGATGCCCAGGGCCGTCGCGAGGCTGATCTGGTGGTCTTGCTCCTGGACCAGGATCTGGCGGAGGTCCTCGGCCAGGGCGTACTCGCCCAGGGCCTCGGCCTGGCGGATGCGTTGGCGGTAGTTGCGGACGGTCTCGTTCTCGTTCTCGAGGTCGAAGCGGAGCATCTCCTCGGCCTTCTTGGAGGTGCGCACCGGCTTCGCCTTCGCCGTCGGGTCGCCGCCGAGATAGTCGATCTGTTCCGAGATCGTCAACGCATGCTGGAGCTCCTGGCCGGCGTGCACCTCGAGCTCGGCAGCGATGTTCATGTAGGCGGCGCCCTTCAGCACTTTACTGTAAATTACGTAAGAGATAATCGCCTGGTACTCCCGTGCCAGGTCCTCGTTGAGCAGCTCGATCAACCGGTCGCGGGTGATGGTCTCTGCTTTGTCCACGAATGACCCTCCTTGGTCGAGTGATCCGATGTACGACTTGGCCAGATGTTCTTGGGGCGGGCGATTCTTGCTTGGCGTGCAAGCTCCATGGCATCCGACGCCGCCGGCGCTAACCGCCGGTTGGCGCGCTCCGCACCAGCTGCATGGTCACGAAGAGGTGATGCGCCTCGTGCAGCAGGAAGAACTCGAGCCAGAGAGGGACCGGCATCGCCCCCAGCACCGGGTGGACGCCGCGCCGTGCGAGGTCGCCCGGCGGGACCGCCGCGACGGCCGCCACCAGCTCGGCGCGGAGCGCCGCGAGCCGTCCGGTGATCGTGCCGAGCGGCAGCGCCGCCCAGCGCGGCCACTCCGGGTCGTCCTCGGCGCGGTAGCGGGGGAGCGCCGGCTCCGGCTCGGCGAGGATGCGCCGCAGGCGCTCGCGGGTGACCTCGTGATGGCGCGCGAGGTGCGCGAGCTGCTCGCGCGCCGACCACTTCCCCGGCGCGGGCCGCCGCTCCGCCGCGGCTTCGTCGAGACCGCCGTTCCCGGCGGCGCCGGCGAGGATCAGGGGCAGGACGTCGAGCTGGGTGCGCAGCCGTACGGCGGTGGTCTCCGGCAGCATGGGTGGCTCCCTCTCCTCCGATCGTCGCCTAGCATAGCCCGATGCCTGAACCGCGCGCGCCCGAGATATGATCGCGCTCATGACCGACCTCGCGAAGCGCTCCGCCCGTCTCCTGTCCCTGTCGCTGCTGATCGCCGCCGCGGTCCTGGCCGCTTGTCACAAGAGCGAGGCGCCCCCCGAGGCCGGCACGACTGCGGCCTCTCCGGCCGGCTCCACATCCCCGGCAGCCCCGGCCGCCGCTCCGGCGCAGGCCCCCACGACGCCGCTCAAGGTCGTCGCCCTGGGCATCGGCAAGAGCGTCGGCGCCGACCACAAGGTCACCGCCGAGGCCGACACCTTCGCGCCCAGCGACACCGTCCACGCCGTGGTCGGCACCACCGGCGGCTCCCCCGGCGCCAGGCTCACCGCGCGCTGGTCCTGGGTCTCCCGCAGCGGCGCCGAGAAGCCCGTCGGCGACGAGACCAAGACCATCGCGCCCACCGCCGACACCTCGACCGACTTCATCCTCACCAAGATCGACGGCCTGGCCATCGGCGACTACAAGATCGAGATCCTCCTCGACGGCACGTCGGTAGCCACCAAGGCGTTCCGGGTGGCCAAATAGAGGCTTCGCCTTTCGTTTGCAGTCCTAGTCGGAGAGTGGTAGACCACCGCGGTCGCCGGAGAGCTCCGCCTCACGCCGCCCGGACGGGGGGTTCCCCGGAGGCGGCAGCGAGGGCTCCCATTTGCAGGAGGAAGGCGAGGACGCCGAAGTAATTGTTGTTGAAGACCCGCGAGAAGAAGAAGATCCAGAACGAGACCAGGAAGGCGGCCAGCATCGCTGCCGCCACGGTGGGCCGGCGTAGGAGCCGCGCCAGCAGCAGCGCGCCGAGAGGCAGGGCGGTGAGCAGCAGGTACGGCGTCAGCGGGTAGTAGGCGCCGCGGTCGGGTGCCCAGCGCAGCACCGCGGCGAGCATCGCGAAGCCGAACCCCGGCGTGCCGCCCAGCGGATAGCTGTCCGTGCTCAGGCCGGCGTTGAAGCGATAGACGTCGTCGACGAAGTCGGCCGGCCCCCAGGCGAAGAACGGCAGCACCAGCACCGCGAAGAGCGCGGCGCCGACCGCGAGGCCCCGCCGCAGGATGGGGCGCGGCCAGGCGTGCCAGGCGCACACCAGCAGGAACGGCGCCACCAGCCAGGCGAACTGCTTGATGGCGCAGGCCAGCGCCAGGCAGCTGAAGAAGGCGAGGGCGCGCCGCCGCGCCAGCGCCGCCAGGGCGAAGAGCAGGAAGGCAATGATGTAGATGTCGTTGCGCCCCACCACCACGTACGGCACCACCAGCGGATTGAGGGCGAAGCAGGTCTGAGCCAGCTCGCCGGCGCCGCGCTGGTGAAAGGCGAGCGGCGCGAGCCAGACGCCGGCGGCCCACAGCAAGAGGTAGACGAAGCGCTGGTCGAACGGCCAGCCGACCGCGTCCGCCAGTGCGATCAGCGGCGCCGGCAGCAGGAAGCTGGCCGGCAGGTAGGGGTTGTGCCGCAGGATCCCCGGGATCGCCACCCCGGCGAGCGGCGTCGAGGAGAAGTCCGCGGCGTAAGGATTGACGCCGCGCAGCAGGAAGCGCGCCGATTCCTCGGTCTGGATGACGCCGCCGTCGTGCGCGAACTCCAGCGGGTGGCCGCTCGCGAAGCGCTGGCAGGTGCGGCTGGCGATCGGCAGCGCCACGATCAGCACTCCCAGCGCCGCCAGGGTCGCTCGCTTGAGAGCGCCGTAGGACCGCCGTTCGACGCCGCCCGGCAGCACCAGCACGGCGGTCAGGAACAGCAGCAGGGTGGCGACGGCGCCCACCGCGAGCACCGTGCGCACGACCTCGCCGTCCCAGCGCGACACCTGCCCCAGGGTCGAGAAGGCCGGGTCGCCGGTGATCTGCAGCGCCGTCACCATGCCGAGCAGGAACAGCAGCCAGGGGTCGAGCGCCAGCAAGGGATCGCGTGGGCCCGCGCCGGCGTGCGCCTCCGGTCCGGCCCCGCTGCCGCCGCTGCCGCCAGGTGCGTTCATTCTGGCGGGCTACTCTATACGGTCGTTCGCGCCGTGGCCGCCGGGACCGCCGGGACCGCCCTCCGCAGGCGGCGGCCTGGACGCTCGACCGACCTGTCCAGAGGTCGGACGCCCCTGCTCCGGAGCGGGCGCTCCACTGCCGTGTAGCGCTCCAAGTTACTGAATCCACGGGCGTGGAGCCGGGCCGTGGCCTGCCGGCGCCTCCCCGGGGGAGGCGTGCCGCGAGGGCGGCATGGACCTCGCATTCTCGCCGTCGCGCAAGGCTTTACGCCGCGGTCCCAGGGCGCTCTCCGGCACTCCACAGGCCGGCCGGAAGAGCTGCGGCGGAGCTCTGTCCAGCCGCGCGGGGCGGGGGCCGGCCGTGGGGGGATGGAAGCGATGTCCAGCAGGTCCGGAGCATGGCAGGGCGCGGCGGCCCTGGCCGCCGCCACGCTCCTGGGTGCGGGGGCGATGGACGCCGCCGCCCGGCAGGTGGTCCTGCCGCTGGCGCAATACGAGGAGCTGCGGGCGAAAGCCAGGACCACGCCCGAGCCGGCACCGCCGCCGCCGGCTCCTTTCGCGATCGAGAGCGACGATCTCGAGATCGTCGCGGAGCCGGCCAGCGCCCGCATCGTGCAGACCCTGCTGGTCCGCGTGCTCGACGCCGGCTGGCAGGCGATCCCGGCCGGCGAGGCGGGATCGTTCGTCGGCGCCGATCTCGGAGGCCTCGAGGGCCGCATCGCCGAAGGTCCTGGCGGCGGCGTCCTGCAGGTGCGTGGCCAGGGCGAGCATCGGGTGCGCCTGGAATCGGCGGTGGCGGTGGCGCGCGACGAGACCGCGACCCGGCCGGTGTGGCGCTTCTCGCTGCGGCTGCCGCCGGCGGCCGTGGCGCGGGGAACGCTGCGGCTGGCGGCGTCCCTGGCCGGAACGGTCGACGAGGCGGTGCTGGGCGCCGGTGGCCTGCTGCTGGGCGCCAGGCAGGGCGCAACCTGGAGCTTCGCCGCCAGGCCGGGGCAGCAGCTGGAGGTGCGCCTGTCGGGTCGGGCGGTGCTGCCCGAGCGCGCGCGCCTGCGGCTGCGCTTCGACGCCACGACGGCGACCTCGGCCCTGCTCTCGCGCACCCGCCTCGCGGTCCATGGCTGGGTGGTGGTTCGCGTCGCCCAGGGCCGCCTGGCCGAGCTTCGCCTGCGGGTGCCCGAAGGGTTCACCGTCGAGTCGGTGTCGCCCCGCGTGGCAGGTTGGAAAGTCGACGGCGGCATCCTGGTGGTCACGCCGCTCGACCCGGTCGAGGAGACGCTGAGCCTCGCCGTGGAGCTCACCGCGCCGCCGCGCGACACTTTCGCGGCGCCGCTGCTGCTGCCGGAAGGCGCCGCCCGCACCACCGTGTTGGCGCGGGCCGACGTGCAGGGAGACGCGCTGCTGCCGATCGCCGACCTCGCCTCCACGCGGCCGCCCGACAGCGTCGAGCTGGCGCCGGTGGCGGCGGACCCCGCGGTGCGCAAGGGCAAGCCCTACCTGCTGGTCGGCGACCCGGCCCGGCCGCCGCGCTGGCAGGCGGAGTGGTCGGAGCGCACCGAGGTGCTGGCGGCGCAGGTCGACGGCCTGTGGGTCGAGCTGACCGCCGGCGAAGCGGGGCGCGCCGGGTACCAGCTGTGGGCCGAGGTGCGCAATCGCGCCACGACGCAGCTGGTCGTCGTGCTGCCGCCAGGCTTTGCGCTGACGGCCGCCAGCCGCGACGGCGTGCCGCTCGCGCCGGGCCTGGGGCCGGACCAGAGTCTGGCCGTGCCGTTGCTGAGCCGCGAGTCGCCGCAGCTCGTGCACGTCGCCGGCGTGGTGCCCTTCACGCTGCCGCGCGCCGACGGCCCGCTCGCGGTGCCGCTCCCCGCGCTGTCGGCGCCGGCGGCGCGGATCCGGGTGCGGCTGCTGCTGCCCGGCGGCCGCTCCTACGCGCTGGCCGATGGCACGCGCGCCGCCGACGTCGAGATGCCGCCGCGGCCTGCTGCCGCGGTGACCAACGCGCCGCCGCCGGCGGCCGGTGACCTTGCCGGCCAGATGCTGCTGCGGCCGGCGGAGGCGCCCGTCTTCGACGCCGCGGCGCCCTCCCCGGCGCCGGCCGGATGGGTCGTCGTCGCCGCCTCCTGGAG
>DATDGZ010000320.1:0-10626 GCA_036521795.1 Thermoanaerobaculia bacterium
CACCCGTCCCTTGGCGGCGATCAGCTGGTCGAGGCTCTGCCGGAGATCCCGGAGATCGATGAGATCGATCGCCGGCGGCCCGGCGCTGCCAGGCTCGCTGCCCGCGCCATTGGCCGCGGCGGTGGCGGCGGGCGCCGCGAAGACAGGGACAGGTCCGGCGCCGGCGCCGAGGGCGGCGAGCGCCACGATCGTCAGGGCCGCGAGGCGGCGGCACGCTCGGGCATGGCAGGCGGCGCCGGCAGCGACGCTCGATGGACGGAGTCTATCCTGCGATCGCCGACGCCGGCCCGGCTCAGCCAGCGGTCAACGCCGGCCCGGCGGCGATGGTTGCGAAGGCCGCGGCGCCGCCTTCTTCGCCGCGGCGCGCTCGGCGGCCTTCTGGGCCGCCTGCTGGCGCGCCTGGTCGATCACCGCCGCGACCGCGGGCGCCGGCACGACGAAGAACCGCACGCCGCCTCCCCCGGTGAGCATCGACATCACCACCGAGAAGGACGGATCCGTCGTGGAGTCCGCCTCCGCGAGGCCGGGGTCGACGATGGCCAGGATGCCGAGAACGCCTCCCGCCGGCGAGAAGATCGGCAGGCCGAGGGTCGGCAGGCCGTGATCGATCACCCATGCCCGGCGCGGCCGGTTGATCTCGCCGCTGATCCGCGTGGTCTCGAAGTACGCCGTCGAGTCGTACTCCTTGCCGAGGCGAGAGACGGCGACGACCTCGTCCCCGAGCGCCGCGACGGCGGGATGAGAGAAGTCGACCGCCCTGAGCTTTATGCCCGCGGGCTCCTCGAGCTGCAGGAAGACCACGCCCAGGTTCGAGTCGGTGGCCGCGAGGAAGGCACGGTGCTCTTTCTCGTCCTGCTCGAAGAGCACCTCGATGTCATTGGGCACGGTCTTCCATTGCAGCATCTTCTCGGAGGCGCCGCGGGCGAACAGCTTCATCAGCCGCTCGGGGGCGAAGGGCACGATCGAGGCCATGATCAGGCCGCCGGCGTCGACCACGACCCCCGGCACCTCGACCCGCGACTCCTGATCGGCGCTCTTGCCTCCCATCTGCATCGACGTCTTGGTCACCACCTTGACGGTCACGAAGGCGGGCGCGGTATCGCGCAGCAGCGCGGCGAAGCGCGTCGCCTCCGCGTCGCCGTGCGCGGGCAGCGCGCACGCCGCCCCGATCAGAACGTTCAGCACGGTCAGAACGCTCAGAACGCTCAGCGAATGGGCGCGACGTACCACCAGCCAATCCTCCTTACCGCCCACCGCCCGCGGCGGGAGTGTCGTCTTCGTTGCTGTCTAGCGGCCATCATGGCGCTGCCACTCCGGCTCGATGAACACGAAGTGCGTCTTGTAGCCGCGGCGGAGGAAGAGCTTCACGAAGCGCGGGCGCTGCTCCACCACCCCCTGCATCGCCGACTTGAAGGTCGCGATGCCGTCCACCGGCTGGTCGTTGACCGCCAGCACAACGTCGTCGATCTCCAGGCCCGCCAGGCTTGCCATCCCCCCCTCGATCACCTCGCTGACGAGCACTCCCTTGCCCTCGACGAGCTGTTCGCCTTCCATGCGGTCCGCCGCCACGATCTCGCGCACCGCGAACTCGAGCTCCGGCTGCTGTGCCTTGCCCGCCAGGTCGGCACCCTTCGGCTCGGGCTCCGCGAGCACCGGCACCGTGAGCTGCCGGCCGTCGCGCAGCAGCGTCAGGCTGACCTCCTGGTTGACCGGCAGCTCCTCCATCAGGCGCTTCAGATCCTGCGCGTCCTGGGGCCGGGAGGAAGTGAGGCGGCGGCCGTCGACCGCGGTCAGGACGTCGCCGACGCGCAGTCCGGCGGCCTGGGCGCGCGTGTAGGGGAGCACCTCGGAGATGCGCAGCCCGCGCGCGGCGCCGAGGTGCAGGACCTCCGCCAGGTCGGGCGTGAGCACCTGCGTGTGGACCCCCAGCCAGGCCTTCGGCAGCTCGGTGTTGGAGCTGTCGGGCTTCTCCAGGTTCGCGCTCACCACCGCGACCAGCACCTCGCGCTCCCGCCGCAGCGTGACCTTGAAGCGCCCGGTCCCCGCCTGGCGCACCGCCCGGCGCAGGGCCTCCAGGCTCGCGGTCGGCGCATCGCCGACCGCGAGGAGCACGTCACCCGCGGCGAGCGGCGGCTTCGCGCTCTCGAATGGATAGCCGGGCCGCACCCCCGTGATCAAGACCCCGGACGCATCCGGATAACGCCGGAAGAGGGCCATGGCGACGGTGATCTGCTGCACCGTGGCGCCGAGGTCGGGCAGCTCCTCCTCGTCGCCGACGAAGCGCCCCATGCGCTCCGCGGTGGCCTGAACCGTGCGCGGCTCTCCGCGCCGCTGCAGGTCGAGCCGCACCGCGATCCCGGGCTTCAGGTCGGCGATGGCCTGGTACACCAGCGGGATCTCCTCGAAGAAGCGGGCGTGGACCGGGGCGCCGTCGATGGCCAGCAGGACGTCGCCGGGCAGCAGACCGGCTCGCTGCGCCGGCGACCCCGGCCAGACGTCCGCGACCAGCGCGCCGCGTTCCAGGCCGGTCTTGCCGACCGGCAACACGCCGAGCCCCAGCCAGCCGCGCTCGACCTCGCCGGTGGCTCGTGCCGCCGCCAGGACGGAGGCGGCGACGTTGGCCGGGATCGCGAAGCCGACGCCGCCTCCCCCGAGCTCGTTGATCCCGACCACCTCGCCCCTCATGTCGACCAGCGGGCCGCCGGAGTTGCCCGGCAGGATCAGGGCATCGTGCTGGATCCAGCGAGTGAGGAGGCCCGTCCGCTCGCCGTCCTCGAGGTCCAGGTCCCGAATGTCGTCGGCGGTGGCGCGGGTGAAGACCCGGCGCGGGTTCGAGACGATGCCCAGCGTCATCGACGAACCGAGCATCATCGGATTGCCCATCGCGAGCACCTGGTCGCCCGGCTCGAGCGCCGCCGGGTCGCCGAGCCGGGCGAACGGCAGCGGTCCCGGCGGGCTCCGCCGGTCCAGGCGCAGCTTGAGGACGCTCAGGTCGGTGAGCGGGTCGTCCGTGACGACGCCGGCCTCGAGCTCCTCGCCGCTCGGCAGCCGGCAGACGATGCGCGTCGCATGGGAGGCGACGTGGTAGTTCGTCAACACGTAGCCGTCAGGGCTGACGATGACGCCGCTGCCCGCGGCGCTCGCCCGCCGCGCGTGCCCGTGCTCGAAGTACCGCTTGACCATCGAGATGTTGACCAGCGCCGGATAGACCCGGCGCCGGGCCTCGGCCACCGAACCCGGGGAGGCGTCGCCGCCGGGAACGGCGGCCGGCGGCGGCGGCACGGCGGCAGGCATCGGCGGCGCGGCGGCCATCGCCGGTGTCGCAGGCGTTGCGGGCATCGCCATCCCGCCGGCCATCGCCGCCGTCGGCGCCAGGGCCGACAGCGCCGGCAGCACGACGCCGGCGAGGAGCATCGCGCGGCGTCCCTGGCGTGACCTCCATCGTCCGTTCATGGGCCTCCAAGCTGCCATCGTTCGCTCGTGCGCCTCCAAGCAGGCTCGGGAAGGACAAGTGACCACCGTTCGGCGGACGCGGGCAGCGCCGCCTCGATTGCCGCCTGGCAGGCCGATCACAACAGCACTCGCTGCAAGATTATACCTGCTCGCGACCGCCCCGCGGCGGCGGCTCTCCCTTCCGCCGCCGGCCGCGGGAGGCCGCGAGCCGGCGGTCGGCATAGGCAGCGACCTCGACGAGCTGCTCGAGGGGCGCCTCGAAGCGCGGGTCGCCGCTGCTGCGCAGGACGACCTCCTTGGCGAAGAGGAGCGCGAGGTAGCGCAGCTTGAGTGGTGGCCGGTCGGCAATCGCACGGTACTCGGGGTGACCGGAGTTGACCTGCCAGCGGCCGTCGGCGACCCGCGAGCGCCACGGCGCGCCCGGGAGGTCGAGCAGCTCGGGCTCGGGAATTCCCTCGTCGCGGCCGGCGGCGAGCTGCTCGACGACCTCGACACGCGCCTCGGCGCGGGCCTCGACGGAGCCCGAGCGGCAGACGACGGCGAGGCTCCCCTTGCCGGGGCGCTCACCGGCGCGCACCGTCACCGCGGGCGACGCGTCGTCCTCGCTGACCAGCTCTCCGACTCCCTCGGTCAACCTCCATGCATGGGCGAGGACCGCCTCGACCGGACGGCCGGCAGCGTCGACCGCGAGGGCCCGTGCCTGGCGCTCGCCCCCACACTCGAGGCGGAGGAGCGACGGCAGGATCCTCACCGCCGCGAGCGGGCCGGGAGGAAAGAGGAAGGGTTCGGGCGGCACGACCTCGGGCTCGGGGAGCGGCACCTCCGGCAGCGGCTCCGGCGCGGGCGCCGCCATGCCCTGGTTCGCCTCCTTGCCCGCGGCCGCGCCTTCGTCCCGCTCCTCCACCGGCAGTGCGGCGTACCGCGGGCGGTGGCGGAAGAAGTCACGGAACAGCCGCTGCAGGTCGCGCACCATCTCCCGGTCGAGCTCTTGCGCGCGCCGGCGCTCGAAGCTCTCGAGCAGGGCGCTGATGGTCCGCTCGGCGTCGCGGAGGGCCTGGGCGAAGAGGCCCGCCGCGTCGTCGGGGATGATGCCGCGGCGGCTCCCGGGAGCGACCCGCAAGGCCGGGAAGTCGACGAGGCCGCAGAGGCGCGGGTCGGTCCAGGGGTCGTGATCGAGATCGAGCGCCGCCAGCTCATGGAAGGTCTCGGCGACCAGGGTGCCGGCCGAGTAGACCGCCACGCCTGGCGGCGCCGCGGGCTCCTCTCCGTCGCCGCGCAGGTAGAGCTCGAGCTGGATCGGGGGGTGCCCCGGCACCTCGAGCGGCCCCAGGCCGTCCAATCGTTCGCCGAGGAATCGGCGCGGCCGGACGTGCACGACCTTCTGCGCGGCGCCGCGGGCAATGTGGTCTTCGACCACCAGCCGCACCTCGCGGCCGAGGAGCTGGCCGCGCAGCTCCGAGCCCAGGTAATCGGCGGCCCGGCGCGCGAGAAGCGCCGGTATCGCCTGCCGGTGGAGATCGAGGACGACGATCTCGGTCCAGCGCGCGTCGAGGGGCAACCCGCCCCGCAGCGGCTCGATGGTGTAGTCGCCGCGGTCGCGGAAGAGGACGAGCCGGTGCGGGCGCTGGCCCGGAACGGACGTCCGCATCTCCAGCACCTCGCCCAGGCTCCAGAAGCCGAGGAGGCCGATCCCGTACTGCCCCTGCGTCAGTAGCTCCAGGCGCTGCTGCGGCGTCAACGACCGTTTGCGGCTGTGGCCGACGTGGGTGGCGATGAAGCGCAGCGCTTCGGGACGATCGAGCTCCGGGATCACCCCTTCCCCGTCGTCCCAGATCACCAGGCAGGGCCGCCCCTTCTCGCGCCGCCGCACGACGCGAATCGTGCGCGCGCCGGCGTCGAGGCTGTTCTGCACCAGCTCCGCCAGCGCCTTGCGCGGATCGGGCTGCGAGAGCGCCAGCCAGCGGATCAGCTCGAACGGGTCATGGACGCGCAGCCGCCCGGTTTCCACGTCCTTGCGCCGGCGGGTACGGCGGCGGGGAGCTGCACCAGGGAGGGTGGCGTCGGCCATGGGAGGCCAAGTGTAGCAACGTGGCTCCGATCCGCTCCCCCCCTCGACGGCGGCTGCGGACCGGCCGCCATCGTGCCCTCGCCCGCCCGGCTGGTGCGGAGACGATGCGCCGGTCTCGGCGGGCAGCGAGCACGACCCGCTGCCGCTCGGCACCTGGAAGGTGCGCAACATCGTCCGGGACCCGGTGTTCCATTACGATCCCGACCTGGGGCCTGGTCAGGAAGGGCACTCCGGTCCTCTTCACGCCCTGAAACCACGATCTCCGCGCGGTCCGCCTGCCGCTTCAGGTCCTCGATGAGGTCGAAGCCGCTGCCGTCGGGGAGGACCAGGTCGAGCAGCACGACGTCGGGCGGCTCGGCCAGCAGCCGCCACCGTCGGCCGGCCTGGCCACCAGTACGGCTCTGGTATGCATCGATCTTGCGATAGGCTCGTGAGGGCGCCCTCCGTCATGGCCCGCCCAGGGAGCGGAAGGGTCGATGGACTTCGACGAGGCGAAGCGAATCTTGCGGGCGCTGGAGCAGGAGAGGGTCCGCTATGTCCTGGTGGGCTCGATGGCGATGGCTGCCCAGGGACTGGTGCGCGCGACGCGTGACATGGATTTCTTCGTCGCACCGGACGCTGAGAACGTGGAGCGCCTCAGGCGTGCGCTGCGCAGCGTGTTCGGCGCCGACCCCAGCCTCGAGCAGATCACGGCCGAGGACCTTGGAGGCGATTATCCGGCGATCGAGTACGTGCCGCCGGAGGGGGCTTACTCGCTCGACATCCTGTCTCGCTTGGGAGAGGCCTTCCGATACGAGCAGATCGAGGCCGAGGACCTGGTCGTCGACGGCATCCGGGTCCGCGTGGCGACGCCGCGCATGCTCTACCGGATGAAGCGCGACACGGTGCGCCCCCTGGACCGCATCGACGCCGAGGCGATCCGCGAACGCTTCCGCCTCGCCGAGGAGGAATGATGGGGGTCAGGAAGTTCCGCTCCGTCGCCGAGATGCCGGGACCCGCTCCCCTTCCTCCCCTGGATCCGGAAAACCTTCGCCTCGCCGTAGGGCTGATGGACGTTGCGCTCCAGCTCAGCCGCTTCACGCTACGTCCGGGCGTGCGGAAGTTCCGGTCGGTGGAGGAAGCGAATGCCCATCGGCGGGCCCAGGAGGAAGCCGAGACCCGCAGGCTCAGGGGGGCGGCCGTTCCCTGAGTCCTCCGCCTTCGGACGGAGCCTCGCTCGATGGTGGCACGGACGATGGCCTTCGCGGCGCCGCCGGCAGTGCCTGAAGGATGAGGACGACCTTGGCGACCGTGGCGACCATCCCGACGTTGACATCTGATGCTTGATGCTCGATGTTGTTGCGATGCGGACAACACTGGACATCGACGACGACATCCTCGAGGCGGTCAAGGAGATCGCATCCAACCGGGGCGCCACGGCGGGCAGGGTGATCTCGGATCTTGCGCGCACAGCCCTGGAGCCCGCCGCGCCGGTGCTCGTCCGTAATGGCGTGCCTCTCCTCTCGCGCCGGCCGTCCGGCAGTCCGAAGCCCACCCTGGCCCTCGTCAACCGCCTGCGGGACGAACCTTGAGCGGCGTGGCGCTCCTCGACGTCGAAGCGGAGACCCTCGCCCTCATTCCAGCTTGACGCGAGCCAGGCGGCCCGGAGGCCGGGGCATCCGGAAACTGTCCGAGGATCGGCTGGACCGCCGGCTTCGGCCGCCCCCTGCTCAGAGGGACGAGGCCGCCGCGCTGCGGGCGTGCCAGGACTGCAGCAGCTCGACCTCGCGCTCCGGCGGCAGGCGGGCGGAGGGCACGCCGGCGGGTTGACTCGAGTGGAGCTCGGCCAGGACGGCGCGGACGCTGTGGGCGAGGGGGCGGACGGTGAGGCCGGCGGCGGCGGCGCGCGCGGCGTCCACGGCGTAGAAACCGTGCGCCTCCTCGGGCAGCCAGAGCGGTAGATCGTCCATGGGCCTGACGCCATTCGCGGCCAGGAAGCTGCCGTCCACCCAGGTGAAGCGCGCGGTGCTGGCGGCCACCGCGCGGCAGGTCTCGAGCAGGCCGCCGAAGGTGAGGCGGCCGCGCGGCGAGGTGGCGTTGAAGCGGCCGGCCGCGCCCCGCGCCAGCGCGAGGAGCAGCCAGGCGGCCAGGTCGCGGGCGTCGAGGAGCTGCAGGGGATGCCCGGGCCGGCCGGGGGCCAGCACCTCGCCGCCCGCAGCCACCCGGCGCACCCACCAGGCGAAGCGCTGCGTGCGGTCGTGGGGCCCGATCAGCAGTCCCGAACGGACGATCAGCGCGCGCCCGGGCATGGCCTCCTCCACCACCGCCTCGCATTGCGCCTTGAGCGCGCCGTACCGCAGGTCCTCGCGTTGCTCGACGTCCGGGCCGAGCGGCGCCTCGAGCGGCGAGCTCTCGTCGGGCCCCGATGCAAAGTCGGCGTAGACCGAGATCGTCGAGAGGAAGAAGTAGCGCTGCACCGCTCCACGCAGGCAGCGCGTCGCGGCGGCCACCTGCTCGGGCCGGTAGCCGCAGCAGTCGGCCACGGCATCCCATTGCCGCCCGGCGAGCGCCGCCGCCAGGTCGCCGTCGGAGTCGCGGTCGCCGCGCAGGTGCTCGGCCCGCGGGAAGAGCCCGGGGTGGGTGAGGCCGCGGTTGAAGAGGGTGACCTCGTGGCCGGCGTCCAGCGCCGCCGCGGCAAGGTGCCGGCCGGCGAACCGCGTGCCGCCCAGGATCAGCAGTCGCATGGCGCGAGGTTGGCGATCGTGGGCCGCGCGCTCGGCGGAACCAAGGCCGGCTCGAGGCCACGGCCGGCCGCCGCGGCGGCGAGCCGCCGCCGCAGGGCGCCCGCCAGCATCGCGACCGCCGGCGAACGGACGATCGAGTAGTGGTCGCCGGGCAGTATCTCGATCTCGGCGCCACCGCGGGCAAGAGCGGCCCAGGCCGTCGCCGGATCCGACGGGGCGCCGTCGTTGGCGGCGTTGGCAGCGTTGCTGCCGTTGGCGGCGTTGCTGCCGTTGGCGGTGTTGGCGGTGTTGCTGCCATTGGCAGCGCTGGGAGTGCTGGCCGCGGCGGCCGTTCGGCGGCTGCGCCGCGCGAGCAGCAAAGTCACGCGGCCCGGATAGGGAGCCGGCCGGTAGCGGTCGAGTGCCTGCAGTGAGGTTCTGAAGAGCGCGAAGAGGCGTTCCGCCTCCGCCGTCCCCAGCTCGCACGGCAGCAGGCCCATCGCCTGGGTCTCGGCGACCATCTGCGCCATGGACTGCTCGGGGCGAAGCCGGAGGCGGCGGCGAGAGTCGCCGGCCGCCACGGCGTCGCCGCCGGCCAGCGCCACGAGGTCGCGCGCGAAGGCGAGCCGCAGCGAGCCCTCGCCCGCGGTCTCCTGCCCGGGCGGCCGCTCGGGCCGCCGTGGCGGGGACGGATCGACCAGGGCCAGCAGATCGACCGCCTCGCCGGCGGCGAGGAGCTGCCGCGCCATCTCGTAGGCGATCATGCCGCCGAGCGACCAGCCGCCCAGCGCATAGGGGCCGGCAGGCGCGGCCGCCCGGACCGCCGCGACGTAGCGGGCGGCCAGCGCCTCGATCGTGGGAGACGGCTCGAGGGCTTCCGGGTCGGGCAGCTGCAGGGCGCCGAACGGCTGGCCCGGTCCGAGCGCCCGCGCCAGCTCCGCGTAGCAGAGGACATTGCCGCCGGCCGGATGGACGAAGAACAGCGGTACGGCCGGCGGGCCTGGCGCCGGCGGCGTCAGCTCGACCAGGACGCGGCGGCCGGCGGGCACCGAGCCGGTGACCAGCACGGCTGCCAGGCGCTCGACCGTAGCGGCGCGAAACAGCGTCGCCAGGGGGAGCTCGCGGCCGCAACGCTCGCGGATACGCGCCATCAGGCGCACGGCCAGCAGCGAGTGGCCGCCGAGAGCGAAGAAGCTGTCGCACACGCCCACCTGCTCCACCCCCAGCACCTCCGCCCACAGGCTTGCCAGCAGCGCTTCGAGAGGGGTGCGGGGGGCGACGCCCCTGCCGGCGCCGGTGGCCTCACCCCGGCTTGCCGCGGTGTCCGGCAGCGCCGCGAGATCGAGCTTGCCGCTCGCGGTCAGCGGCAACCGCTCGACGAACGCCCAGTCGGCGGGCACCATGGAGTCGGGCAACGTCGCGGCGAGCGCCTGGCGGAGGTCCTCGATCGCGGGCCGCGGCTCGCCGCGCGCCACCAGGTAGGCTGTCAGGCGGCCCTCCGGCGCGCCCCAGCCATCGCCGGTCCGCGAGGCGGCGTCGACTCGCGCCGCGCGCACCACCACGGCCGCCGCCGCCACGCCCGGCTGCGCCACCAACACGGCCTCGATCTCGCCGAGCTCGATGCGGATGCCGCGGATCTTGACCTGCCGGTCGATGCGTCCCAGGAACTCGACGACCCCCGAGGCGCTCTGGCGGACACGGTCGCCGGTGCGGTAGATCCGGCCTCCCGCCTCCTCCGGGTGGCGAGCGCCGGGATCGGGGAGGAAGGCCGCCGCGGTGAGATCGGGGCGCCCCAGGTAGCCGCGCGCCAGGCAGATGCCGCCGACGCACAGCTCGCCGGGGGTCCCGGGCGGCACCTCGCGCTGGGCGGCGTCGAGGACGTGGAGGCGAGCCCCCGCGATCGGCCGCCCGAGCGGCATGCTCGGCCCGGCGGCATCGCTGCCGCACCGCCATTCGGCGATCGAGACAGTGGTCTCGGTCGTGCCGTAGCGCGCCAGCAGGAGTGCCGGCGCGTCCGCCATCGCGGCGGCGAAGCGGCGCGGCAGGTCGCCCGGCACCCGCTCGCCGCCGGCCACCACCCGGCGCAGCGAGCGGCAGCGGCGGAAGACCTCCTCGGCCAGCAGGGCCGGGAACAGCGCCGGAGGAAGGTTGAGGTTGGTGACCTGCTGGTCGGCGACCAGGTGCGCCAGCCGGCCGGCGTCCTGGCGGCTCGCGGTCCCCGCCAGCACCACCGTCGCGCCCGCCCACAGCGGCGCGAAGATCTCGACCACCGAGACGTCGAAGCAGAGCGACGTGCGCTGCAACACCCGTGCGCCCGGCTCGAGGTCTGCCGCGAGCTGGTAGCGCAGGCGGTTCGCCACCGCGCGGTGAGAGACGACGACCCCCTTCGGCATCCCCGTGGAG
>DATDGZ010000321.1:0-6786 GCA_036521795.1 Thermoanaerobaculia bacterium
CCGCCCCCCGGCGGGGCGGCGGAGCTCCCCGGCGGCGACGGGCGCCAGGGCGTCCGCCGCCCACCGCCGGCGGCGGCCGGCGAGCCGCTGCCGACGATCGGCCTCGACGAGGTCAAGGTCGGCCAGCGCGGCTACGGCCTCTCGGTCTTCGCCGGCGGCGAGCCCGAGCGCTTCGACGTCGAGGTCATCGGGGTGATGCGCAACATCAGCCCCGACATGAGCTACATCCTGGCCCGCCTCTCCGGGCGCGGCCTCGAGTCGAGCGGCGTGGCGGCCGGCATGAGCGGCAGCCCCGTGTTCCTGGATGGGCGCCTGGCAGGGGCGGTGTCCTTCGGCTGGCCGTTCTCGAAGGAGGCGATCTGCGGCATCACGCCGATCGCCCTGATGCGCAGTCTCGCCACCCTCGGCGGCCCGCTGCCGACCACGCCGCCGCCGCCGGTCGAGCTGGCCGGCCTGCTCGCCGGCAAGATCCCCGCCGACCTGCTGGCCCGCCAGCTCGCCCGCCTGCGGCCGCGCCTCGGCGATGCGCCCGAGGGCGCGCTGGCGGGCGTCGAGTGGTCGGCCGCCGGCTTCGGCGAGCTGTCGCGCGGCCTGCTGCGGCAAGCGCTGGGCAGCGTCGCTCCGACCGGGCGGGCCGCCGCGGTGCCCGGCGCCCCGCCGCCCGACCTGGTGCCCGGCAGCGCGGTCGCCGCGGTGCTGGTGAGCGGTGATTTCCAGCTTGCCGCGACCGGCACGGTCACCGATCACCTCGGCGACCACATCCTGGCCTTCGGCCATCCGTTCCTCGGCATCGGGCCGATCCGCGTGCCGATGGCGGCGGCGGAGGTGGTGACGGTGCTGTCGAGTCAGTACACCTCCTTCAAGATCACCAATCTCGGCCAGACGGTCGGCGCCTTCGAGCAGGACCGCAAGGCGGGGATCGAGGGACGGCTGGGCGCCACGGCGCCGATGATCCCGATGGTGCTGCGCATCGGCAGCCCGGAGCGGCCGCTCGCCGCCGGCGCCGCGGGTTCCCGCCAGTTCCGGGTGCAGCTCGCCGACGTGCCGGAGCTGCTGCCGCTGCTCGCCGGCAGCACCCTGCTCGCCGGGCTCGAATCGGCGAGCTATGCCAGCGGATCGCAAGACGTCGAGATGGTGGCGCGCTTCCGCCTCGCGCCCTACGGCGACCTGGTGATCCACCAGAGCTTCGACGGCGACAACGCCGGAACCGCCATGGCCGGCCACCTGCTGGCGCTGGCCGCCTACCTGGTGCAGAGCCCGCTCGAACGGGTGCGCATCGAGGGCCTCGAAGTGGACGTGGAGCAGTCGCCGCAGCCCCGCGCCGCGAGCCTGGTGGGGGCGCACGCCGACCGCACGCTGGTGTATCCCGGCGACCAGCTCGGCATCCATCTCGACCTGCTCGCCTACCGCGGCGACCGCTTCCGGCACTCGTTCCAGGTGCAGCTGCCCCGCGACCTGCCGCCCGGGCATTACTCGCTGCTGGTCGGCGACGGCGCCAGCGCCGACGCCGCGCGGCTGGCGATGGCGCCGGTCGAGCCCAACACCTTCGCGCAGGCGCTGCAGCTGCTGCGCTCGCTGCACTCGCGGCGCGACCTGACGCTGCTCGGCTTCTACGGCGGCGCCGGACTGTCGGTGGCCGGCGAGGTGATGCCGCAGCTCCCGGGATCGGTGCGCTCGCTGTGGAGCGCCGCCGACAACAGCGGCGCGGTGCCGCTGCACGCCGCCATCGTCCAGGAGCGCCACGAGATCATGCCGACCCCGATCGACGGCCTGCTGCGCATCGACCTCGAGGTGCGCCGGCGCGATGCGCCCGACACGCCCGCCGCCTCCGACGCGCCCGCCGCCTCTGAAGCGCCCGCGGCGTCCGATCCTGCCGGCGCCGTCGAGGCTCACACTGCCGCCGGCCAGGGGGCGCTGTGAGAAGGCGGTTGCCCCTGCTCCTGGCCCTGCTGCCGCCGCTGATCGCCGCCCCAGCCACCCTCGCCACGCAGGTCAGGATCTTCCAGACCCAGAGCGCCGTCGGCTTCCTTGGCGGCAAGCTGACCGGGATCAGCGTCGACGCCCTCGGCCGGGTGCGGCTCGCCCCCCGCGCGGCGCGCGTGGCCACGATCGGCGAACCCTTCGTGTTCGCCGCCGCGCGGCTGCCCGCCGGGGCTGGCGGACCGGGGGGCCGCGGCGAACGGCCGGCGCGGTCCTGGGTGGTCGGCACCGGCAACGCCGGCAAGGTGCTGGCGATCGACGCCGACGGCAAGATCCGGGAGCTGTTCGTCGCTCCCGAGCCGGAAGTCTTCGCCCTCTGGGCCGATCCCGACGGCACCGTCTTCGCCGGCACCTCGCCGCATGGCAAGGTCTACCGCATCGCCAACGGCAAGGGGACGGTCTTCTTCGATCCCGGCGAGACGTACATCTGGGCGCTGGCGCGCGACGCGGCCGGCAGGCTGCTGGTCGCCACCGGCACCCAGGGCAAGCTCTACCGGGTCGATGCCCGCGGCCACGGCGAGGTCGCCCTGACCGTCGACGACACGCACGTCCGCGCGCTGGCGCCGCTGCCGGACGGCGACGTCCTGGTGGGCACCGCCGGCAAGGGGCTGATCCTCCGCCTCGGCGGCGACGGCCGGGCGCGCACGCTCTTCCAGGGGGAGGAGCCGGAGGTGGTGTCGCTGGCGATCGGACCTGACGGCAACGCCTATGCGGCGCTGGTCTCCTCCGAGGCGAGCCTCTTGGACCTCGGCCGGGACAGCGGCGCCGCCGGCGCCGGCGGCGAGAGCGGCGTGGCGGCCGCCGGCGCCGCGATTGCTCCCGGGGCGCCCGGAGGAGGCGCCGGACCGGGCGCCGGCCGGCCGGCGCGCAAGCCTCCGAAGCCGCTCGCCGAGGAGTCCGGCGAGGCGCCCACCATCGGCAGCCGCCGTCCGGGAGCGACCGGACCGCGCAGCGAGGTGGTGCGGCTCGCCGCCGGCGGCAGGGTCGAGAGCCTCTGGACCTTCCCGTCCGACACGGTGTTCGGCCTGCTCTGGCAGAACGATCGCCTGTGGGTGGCGACCGGCGTGGAGGGCAAGCTCTACACCTATGCCGGCGGCCAGATGCAGCTCTCCGAGGAGCTCGACGACCGCCAGATCGTGGCCCTGCTGCCCGGCGATCCGGGCCCGGCCTTCGTGACCACCAACGGCGCCGGCTTCTACCGCATCACCGCCGAGACCGAGCGCCATGGCACCTACCTGAGCGCCGCGCTGGATGCCGGGCAGGCGTCCCGCTTCGGCTCCTTCCACTGGCGCGGCGACGTCCCGGCGGGTACCGCCATGCGCTTCTCGTTCCGCAGCGGCATGTCGGCGTTCCCGGACGACACCTGGTCGCCATGGATCTCAGCCACGCCCTCGCCCGCCGGCCAGGCCGCGGAGCGCGGCGGCGGCGCCGCAGGCGGCGTGGATTCGCCGGAGAGCCACGAGGCGCAGCTCGGCGCGCTGCCCCGCGGCCGCTTCGTGCAGTGGCGCGCCGAGCTCGAGTCGGACGGCCGCCAGCGGACCTCGCCGGTCCTCTTTGGCACGGAGCTCTCGTACAAGCAGGAGAACCTGCCGCCGCGCATCGTGGCGTTCGGGGCTCTCGACCCCGGGCAGATCCTGGTGCCGGCGACGTTCAATCCCGCCAACCAGGTCTACGAACCGGCCCACCCCAACAAGGAAGGGATCTTCGTGCCGGTCGGGACGCCGGCCCTCGAGGACGGCGCCGGGCGCACCAAGCCGCTGTGGAAGAAGGGCTTCCGGACGCTGCGCTGGGCCGCCATCGATCCGAATGACGACCAGCTGGTATTCGATCTCTACTTCCGGCCGGCCGAGGCGCGGGACGACGCCCCCTGGCTCAAGGTCGGCACCGACGTCGAGGAGGATCACTACAGCTTCGATGCGACCGTGCTCCCCGACGGCGTCTACCGCTTCCGCCTGGTGGCCTCGGACCGCAACGCCAACGACCCCGACGAGGCGCTCTCGACCGAGCGCATCAGCGAGCCGGTGGTGATCGACCACACGCCGCCGGCCCTGGTCGCGGTCGAGCGCGACGGCAAGCGGCTGCGGGTCACCGTGCACGACGCCGCCAGCCCGATCCGCGAGGCGGTGTACAGCGTCGACGCCGGCGTCTGGAAGCCGGCGCCCCCCGCCGACGGCCTGCTCGACGCGCAGACCGAGACGCTGGTGGTCGACGCCGAGCCGGGGCCCGGCGGCTTGCTGCTGCTGCGAGTCACCGACGCCGCGTACAATGTCATCACGTTCGATCTCGGCGCGAGCGCCCCGCACGGTTGATCTGCCTGCCGATCCATCGTGCCGGCCTCTCGCCGGCAAGGGAGCGATGAGCGAGCGCATTGCCGTCTACCCAGGATCCTTCGACCCCATCCACAACGGCCATCTCGATCTCATCGAGCGTTGCCGGCCGATGTACGACCGCCTGGTCGTCGCGGTGCTGCGCAACGAGGCCAAGCGGGCGCTGTTCAGCGTCGACGAGCGGCTGGAGATCATCCGCGACCTCATCGGCGAGCGACGCCCTGGCGGCGACGGCGGCGACGGCGGCGCCTGCGAGGTCCAGAGCTTCTCCGGCCTGCTCGTAGACTTCATGGACGAGGTGGGAGCCCGCATCGTGGTGCGCGGGCTGCGGGCGGTCACCGACTTCGAGTACGAGCTGCAGATGGCGATGATGAACCGGCGCTTGAACCCGCGGGTGGAGACGGTGTTCATGGCGCCGAAGGAGGAGTACAACTACCTGTCGAGCAGCCTGGTCAAGGAGGTCTTCTCCCTGGGCGGCGACCTGACCGGCCTGGTGCCGGACCCGGTGCTCGCCCGCCTGCGCCGCCACCTCGCGAAGGGGTAGTGTGAGCCTCGACCGCTTCCTGCTGCGCATGCCGAAGGTGGAGCTGCACGTCCACCTCGAAGGCGCCATGCGGCCGTCGGTGTTGATCGAGCTGGCGCGGCGCAACGGCGTCGAGCTGCCGGCCGCCGACGAGGCCGGGCTCAAGCGCTGGTTCCGGTTCCGCGACTTCGAGCACTTCGTCGAGGTCTACCTGACCTGCTCGCGCTCGCTGCGCGAGCCCGAGGACTTCAAGCTGCTGGCCCAGGATTTCCTCGCCGAGCAGGCGCTGCAGAACGTGATCTACAGCGAGGTCCACTTCACCATCTCCACCCATCTCGCCAACGGCGCCAACGGCGGCGAGGTGCTCGACGCGCTCGCCGAAGCCATCGTCGAGGGCGAGCGGCGGTTCGGGGTGATGATGCGGCTGATCCCAGACGTGGTGCGCAACGTCGGGCCGGCGCTCGCCGACCGGACCCTGGAGTGGGCGCTGGCCGGCAGGGGCAGGGGGGTCGTCGCGATGGGACTTTCCGGCAGCGAGGCCCGCTTTCCCAACGAGCCCTTCCGCCGCCACTTCGACGCGGCGGGGGCGGCGGGGTTGCACCGGGTCGCCCACGCCGGCGAGCACGCCGGGCCGGACTCGATCCGCTCGGTGCTGGAGATCTGCGGCGCCGAGCGCATCGGTCACGGCGTGCGCGCCGGCGAGGACGCGGGCCTGATGGCCGAGCTGCGCGAGCGCCGCATCCCGCTCGAGGTCTGTCCCACCTCGAACCTCTGCCTCGGCGTGGTGCGGGACCTCGCCCATCACCCCTTCGACCAGCTCTACCGCGGCGGCCTGCAGGTCTCGGTGAGCTCCGACGATCCGGCGTTCTTCAACACCAACCTGACCCGCGAGTACCTGCGCCTGGGGCAGACCTTCGGCTACGACGCCGACCAGCTCGCGGGCCTGGCCCTGGCCGGCCTCCGCCAGTCCTTCCTCCCCGAGCCCGAGCGCGCCACCCTCGAAGCCCGCTTCCACGCCGAGCTCGACGGCCTGGGGCGCGAGCTGTTCGGAGCGCCGATCCAGCCAGCGGTGAACTGAGCCGGCGCACTCCAAGCAAGTTTAGCGGAGATAGACGACGAGGAGTCTCAGAGATGGCTTGGGCAATTCCCCAATATAAGCCCGAGGAGGTCGATGCAGCTGGCGACGTTCTCATCAGGCGCGCGCCGCGCCACTCAATGGCAGATTGGGAGGAGTTCGAGCGTGCGTTCCTGGTCATCAATAACTGGCGCTCGTCTCACAGTTTCCCGCTTAATACATTTCAGATGGGCTTGCGAAGAAACACACGGCACACCGACCTTAATGGACTAGTCGCGCAACGCATCAAAAGGCTTTCTTCTATTATGGACAAGCTGCGACGAATGAAGAGTCTAAAGCTCTCCGAGATGCAGGATATCGGAGGTTGCCGCGCTGTTGTGGAATCCGTCAACCACGTACGCGAGGTTGTTCACAGATACAAGACAAGCGCATTAAAACACCACCTCATCGATGAGGACGATTATATCTTGAGACCGAAGTCCTCCGGCTATAGAGGATACCACCTGATATACCGCTACAATAGCGACAGGAAGACCACTTACAATGGATTGAAGATCGAGCTTCAGATTCGTTCGCCACTCCAACATGCATGGGCCACGGCAGTCGAAACGGTTGGTACCTTTACTCGCCAAGCACTAAAGTCGAGTAGCGGCGAAGCTGCCTGGTTGCGGTTCTTTGCTTTAATGGGAACGGCTATCGCGAACCGAGAAAGAACACCTCATGTGCCGGCTACACCAACGACCAAGAAGGAGCTTGTACAAGAATTACTGTCCTACGCGACAACCCTCCAAGTGGAAGCTAAATTGCAGGCTTATGGCGACACTCTGCGGACACTTGAAGAGCGAGGAACGCTTGCTGATTCGCACTACTTTTTGGTATTG
>DATDGZ010000322.1:0-11442 GCA_036521795.1 Thermoanaerobaculia bacterium
CGGCCTCGCTGTCCTGCCTGCGCCAGATCCTCGCCTGACTCGACCGGCCGGACGGTCGCCCCGGACCGCGCTCCCCCGGGCGGGCCGGGCGGCCGGGTGGCGGCCGGATCGGCTGGCTCGGGTCGGACGCCGAGGCGGGCGAGGTCGATGTCGTGGTTGGCGGGCGGCTCGGCGCGGGCGGCAGCGAGGCGGGCGAGGACTGCCCCCCGTTCGGCCGCTGCGAGGTCGCCGCGCAGCACGGTGACGCGCCGCGGCGCGGCCCGGACCACGGTCCAGCCGGCGCCGAGGCGGGAGGCGGCGGCCTGGAACCGGGCTGCCGCTTCCTCCGTGTCCCAGTCGGCGATCCAGGCGAGCAGGCGCCGTCCCGCCTGCTGGTAGACGGCGAAGCGGTCGCCGCCCCACCCGGCGGCGGCCGCCGCCGCCCGCGCGCCGTCCGGCATGGCCGGGCGCAGCAGCACGGCGATCCCTTCCTCTCCCAGCTGACCCTCCGCGGCCTTGGCATAACCGGGCAGCTCACGGCCGAGATCCGGCCAGGCGATGACCACCGGATCGTCGCGGCGGCCGAACCATTTCTCGGGGTGGAGAATCTGCTCCGAGGAACGCGGCGGATCGACGGCGAAAGCGTAATCGAGCAGCTTCTGGCCGCCCCGCCGGCGCACCTCGAGGCAGAACGCGGCGCCCCGCGAGTAGCTGAACAGCAGCTGGTCGCGGAACCAGGCCGGCGCCGTCGCCATCTCCTTCTGGCCGGGAAGCCCCTTGCCGGCGACCGGCGCGTCCTCGTCGCCGCCGCCGGCCGCCGTCAGCTCGGCCACCAGGCTGCGCGCTTCCGGCACGTCTTCGAGCGGCGCCCGGATGAGATCGTCCATCATCACCAGCGTGGCGTCGCCCTCGACCAGCGCCAGGCGCGCGACGCCGCCGTCGGAGAGCGGATCGGAATCGGACAGGCGGTCGAGATCGAAGTGCTGATCCTGGATGGCGTGGGTGAGCTCGTGCACCAGCAGGCCGTCTTCCATCTTGTGCGCCATCTCGGCGCCGAGCTGCGCGCCGGCCTCGCTGCCGAGCAGACCCCCCGGCCGATCCACGACCGCCAGGGACTTGCGGTGAGGATCGTAGAAACCGGCGATCTGGCTGGTCAGCAGCTCCGGCACGTAGGTCCCGAGGTCCATGCTCTCCGGGATCAACGCGAAGGCCTTCAGGCCGAGCTCGACCTCCGCCAGGCGCCGCGGCGGCAGGTCCTCCCGGAACTCGGCGATCACCTCGCGGCGCAGCTCGGGCTCGGAGACGCGGCCCCACGGCACCCGCCGCTCGAGCTTCAGGCCGCGGTAGCTCTCCGCCGCCCGCACCAGCTCGGGCATCCGCCGCTCGAGCTCGGCCGGCAGCGGCCTGAGCTTCGGCGCCCCCGCCGCAGCGGAGCCCGCGGGGGCCGTCTCCGCAGCGGGGGAACCGGCTCCCGCGAGCAGCAGCAGCGCCAGCAGCCCGCCGGCGCCGAGCCGGAGACGATCGACAGGACGGCGGAACAGCGGCCAGGCGCGAGCGCGGTCGTGCATGGCCGCCTACTCTAAGCCGAAACGGCGCTTCCGGCTGTCGTGGCCGGCGACAGCGGTCGCGGTATTTGATACAAATGCTTCTCATGAAGAGCTGGCAACCGTTGCTGACGGGTTCTCTGGCCGAGCGGGCACGGCAGGCGGTCGACGAGATCGCCGCCGCCCTGGCACCGGCGCGGGCGCCGGCGGCAGGCACCGCTCAACGTTCCGACGTTGCCGAGGAACCCGAGCGCACGACGGCGGAGGCCGGCGAGCCGCTCGCGGCGCCGGATGCGGACGGCGCGGCCGATGCCGACCTGTCCAACCCGACCCTGGCCGGCGGCACGGCCGGCGCGGCGCTCTTCTTCGCCTACCGCGCCGGGCGGGGCGCCGGTCCCGGCGCCGCCGGCGACTCGGACGCCGCCGCACTCCTCCTCGAGCGCTGCACCGAGGCCCTCGCCGCCACGCCGCTCGCTCCGGACCTCTACGGCGGCTTCGCCGGCGTGGCCTGGACGGCGGAGCATCTCTACGGCCCGCGGTTCGCGGCGGAGCCGGAAGCAGGGCGGTCCGTGGCGGCGCCGGTGCCTCCAGGGGGGACGGAGACGTTGCACACGCCGGAGACGCCCGAGGCCGCTGAAGACGAGGCCGAAGACCCCCTGGAGGAGATCGACGCCGCCTTGCTGCGCTACCTGGACCACTCGCCGTGGACGGCCGACTACGACCTCATCCGGGGCCTCGCCGGCCTCGGCGTCTACGCTCTCGAGCGGCTGCCGCGGCCGAGCGCCGTCGCCTGCCTGACGAAGATCGTCGACCGGCTGGCCGAGACCGCCGAGCATGGACCGCGGGGGACCACCTGGCACACCGCTCCGGAGCTGCTGCCCGACTGGCAACGGGCGATCTTCCCCCGCGGTTACTACAACCTCGGCGTCGCGCACGGCGTTCCGGCCGTCATCGGCATGCTCGGCGCCACCGCCGCCGCGGCGGCCCGCATGGGGGCGGCAGGCGACCCGGCCGCCGCCGATCTCGCCGAACGTGCCCGGTCCCTGAGCGAGGGCGCATCGCGCTGGTTGCTGGCCCAGCAACTGCCTCCCGGCGAGGCGTCCCGCTTCGGGACCACCTTCTCGCCGGAGACCCCGCCCCAGAGGTCCCGCCTGGCCTGGTGCTACGGCGACCCGGGGATCGCCGCGGCGCTGCTGGTGACGGCGCGCGCCCACGGCGATGCGGCTTTGGAACAGCTGGCGATCGAGCTGGCCATCGAGGCGGGCAACCGGCCGGCGGAAGCCTCGGGAGTGCGGGATGCCGGGATCTGCCACGGCTCCGCCGGGCTGGCTCATCTCTTCAACCGCATGTACCAGGAGACCGGGGAGCCGCGGCTTGCCGCCATCAGCCGCCACTGGTTCGAGCATGCCCTCGATTTCCGCCAGCCGGGCCTGGGGCTGGCGGGCTATCTCGCTTTCCAGTTCGAGGACGACGCCGTGACCGAGAAGTGGCGCGCCGATCCCGGGCTGCTCGAAGGAGTGGCGGGGATCGGCCTGGCCTTGCTCGGCGGTCTCGACGACTTCGAGCCGGCCTGGGACCGGATCCTGATGCTGTCGGCCGCCAGCCCGGATCCGGCGCAGCTCTGAGACCGCCCGAAGGTAGGCCGGGGCAATCGAGTTGGTGCCACCCGTGGGAGGAAGGGGACGCCCCCTCCCTCCCCTCTTTCGGAGGGCGTTTCTTTCTAGAACACGACCCGAATGCCGATCGAGCTGCGGCACCGCGTCATCGCCACCAACGGCGTCCGCCTTCACGCCGTCGAGGCCGGTCCGGCGGAGGGCCGGCTGCTCATCCTGCTGCACGGCTTTCCCGAGCTCTGGTACGGCTGGCACCGACACATCGAGACCTTCGCCGCGGCGGGGTACCGCGTCCTGGTCCCCGACCAGCGCGGCTACAACCTGAGCGACAAGCCGCGCGGCGTCGCCTCCTACCGCCTCGATCGGCTGGCCGGGGACGTGGTCGGCCTGATCGACGACGCCGGCCGCGAGCGCGCCTGCCTCGCCGGCCACGACTGGGGAGGCGCCGTCGCCTGGTGGGTCGGCGTCAACTTCCCGCGGCGCCTCGACCGCCTGGCGCTGCTCAACATCCCGCACCCCTACGTCATGCGGCGCCACCTGCTCCACGACCGCGCCCAGCGCCGTAGGAGCTGGTACATCTTCTTCTTCCAGCTGCCGTGGCTGCCCGAGATCTACCTGCGCAGGAACGATTGGGCCTACGGCGTCCGCTCCCTCACCGTCACCAGCCGTCCCGGCACCTTCTCCGAGTCCGACCTCGCTCTCTACCGCCAGGCCTGGTCCCAGCCCGGCGCCATCTCCGCCATGATCCACTGGTACCGCGCCGCGCTCCGCCAGCCTCCTCCGCGCCCGGCCAGCCCGCGCGTCCAGGTGCCGACGCTGCTCCTCTGGGGCACCGGCGATCGCTTCCTCGGGCGGGAGATGGCCCAGCCGAGCATCGACTTCTGCGACGACGGCCGCCTGGTCTTCCTCGACGCGACCCACTGGGTGCATCACGAGGAACCCGGCGAGGTCCAGCGCCGTCTCGCGGAGTTCTTCGCCTGACCGCCTCGCCGGGGAGTTATCATCCACCCGTGAAGTGCGCGCTCACCGTTCTCATCGCCGCGATCCTCCTCGGAGCCGCGCTTGCCACCAGCGCCGGCGCCGGCGCGGGAGCCGAGCCGCCGGCAGCCAGCACCGCCGCCGCGGCGCCGGCGGCTGCCACCACGGCCGCTCCGGCCGCACCCGCCGCGCCCACCGCTTCTCCTGCACCGGCCACTGCTGGCGCGCCTGCAGGTCCCGCCGCTTCCCCTGCACCGGCCGATTCCGCCGCTCAGACCGCTCCGGCCGCTCCGGCCACTCCGGACCAGGCGACCCCGGCCGGCGGCGCCAAGCCGGACGCCAAGGCGGATGCCAAGCCGGACGCCAAGGCGTCCACCAAAGGCAAGGCGAAGTCCAAGGCCGGCGGCGCCGCCAAGCCGGCGGCCCCCGCGAAGCCGCCGCCCGCGCCGCCCAAGCCGCCGGTGCCGAACCCCGCGCTTGCGCAGCTCAAGCCCCTGGCGGGCACCTGGACCTGCACCGGCCACACCTTCGGTCCGGGGCCCGAGCACCCGACCACCGCCACGATGACGCTCGCCTGGCACCTCGACGGCTTCTGGCTCGAGGTCCGCTACGAAGAGGCGAAGGCCGCCGCCAACCCCGTACCGGTCAGCTCCGTCTCCGAGTGGGGGTTCGACCTGCTGCAGAAGACCTTGACCTCGGCGTCGGTCGACAACGCGAGCGGCGTCGACACCCAGACGACAGCCGGCTGGCAGGGCGACAAGCTGGTCTTCGAGGGCTCGGCCCGCCGCTTCGGAACCCAATTCCTGGACCGCGACACCTTCGTCCGGCACGGCGACAGCCAGCTCGTCCACACCCTCGAGGCCAGCGTCAACGACAGCTGGATCAAGCTGCACGAGGACACCTGCAACCGGGTGCCCTCGAAGTAGCGTAGGACTGCGGACCCTCGCCCAAACGGCGGGAGGCAAGGGCAATCCGGCCAGGACACTACCCCCCCCCGCCTGGCATTCCGGGCCGCCGCGCGCCTCGTATACTCCGCCGATGAGCGAGACTCCCGACCTGCGCTATCCGATCGGGCCCTTCCGGCGTCCCGCCGCCCTCGGCCCCGAGGAACGGACGGCCCTGATCGCGGCCATCGCCGAAGCTCCCGCCCGGCTGCGCGAGGCGGTCGCCGGGCTCACCCCTGTCCAACTCGACACTCCCTACCGGCCGGGAGGCTGGACGGTCCGCCAGCTCGTCCACCATGTGCCGGACAGCCATCTCAACGCCTATGTCCGCTGCAAGCTCGCGCTGACCGAGGACGGGCCGACCATCCGGCCCTATTACGAGGACCGCTGGGCGGAGCTGCCGGAGGCCAGCTCGGCGCCGATCGAGCCGTCGCTGGCACTGCTCGAATCCCTGCATTGGCGCTGGGATCTGGCGCTGCGCGGGATGGCCCCGTCCGACTGGGAGCGCCCGCTGGTCCATCCCGAATCAGGGCGCCAGAGCCTGGGGCAGCTGATCGCACTCTACGGCTGGCACGGCCGGCATCACGTCGCCCATGTCACCGAGCTGCGCCGGCGCGAAGGTTGGACCTGACGGAACGCCGGGAGTGACAGTAACTGGTACCTGAGTGAGGGTTGGACGTCCCGGATCGCTGGACGTCACGGACAGCTGGACGTCACCAAGGATCGGAACGAACGCAGCCAGCGCCGCCGGCTGGCTGCGTGAACGGCCCCCGCGACCTCCCTCGTAGCTCTGGAGGAGAGGCCGCCCATCGTTCGGCGGCAGACCACGGGTCTACCTTGCAATGCTCATGGGCAAAGCTCGGCGGTAGACCACGCAGGCGAAGCGTGCCAATCAGTGCGCGTGTTCGTTGGCCTCTCCGGCCGCCCGGCCCAGCTCGTTGTTCACCTGGTCCAGCAGTTCCTTGGCCTTCTGCGCGTGGCCCTCCATGTCCCACTCGTTCGCCCGCTGCGCCTCGGAGATCTGGTTGAACGCCCGGCGCGCCGCCTGCTGCGCCGCGGCGATGTGGGGGTGCCGACGGGGGTTCACATTCCTCACCGGCGGCGGCTGCGCAGCGAACACCACAGCGGCCACCACCAGCAGCAACGCGCAAACACCTGCGAGAATGCTCTTCTTCATCTGTTCCTCCTCCTTGCGAGAGCGGTCGTTGGGCGGTTATCTTTGCACCTCGCTCGCACCGGGTCAATATTCGTAGCTTGCCATCCGGGCGAGGTCGTCGTGTGTGCCATGACCGCACTTCCCCGCCTGTCCGATCGCGTCTGGAGCGTGCTCGCGTGTCCGCACTGCGGGGCGCCGCTGGCGCGCGCCGCGGCCGGCGCCCGCTGCGATCGCTGCGGCACCGAGTTCGGACCCGCGCCGAGCGGCCAGCTCGACCTGCGCCTGCGGCATCCGCAGCGCCGGCCGCTCGAGCTGACCCTCCCGGCGCCCGGGGCGCCGCTCGACACGGCATGGTTGGAACCCGGGCCGCTGCGTCCCAATCCCGCGCCCGAGATCGACGTCTCGCGGGTCACCGGACCGTGCCACCTGCCACGCGACCTCCGTAGCTGGTTCCCGCGCGCTACGACTTCCGGGGTCGCCGGGGTCGCCGGGGCTGACGGGGGCGCCGGAGCTGCCGCCGGCGCCGGGGTTGCCGGGCCCGCGGGCGGCGGGACCGGTGCCGCCGCCGGCGAGGGCGGCACCGGAGCCGGCCGCGAGCTGGCGCTGGACCTCGGCTGCGGCGCCCAGGTCCACCAGGAGGTCTGCGAGCTGGCGGGCTTCGAGTACGTCGGGCTGGACTACTCGACCCCCGAGGCGATGCTGCTCGGCGACGCGCAGGCGCTGCCGTTCCGCGACGGCGCTTTCGGCTTCGTCCTCACCATCGCGGTGCTCGAGCACGTGCCCTTCCCGCTGCTGATGATGCGCGAGGCCCACCGCGTGCTGCGGCCGGGCGGCCGGCTGCTCGGCACCGTCGCCTTCCTCGAGCCGTTCCACCAGGACTCCCTCCACCACCACACCCACCTCGGAGCCCTGCACGCGCTGCGCTTCGCCGGCTTTCGCGTCGATGCCCTCGCCCCCAGCGGCGGCTGGAGCGGGCTCGTGGCGCAAGCCCACATGGGGCTCTTTCCTCACTCCCCCCGCTGGCTCGCCCGCCTGCTGGTCGGGCCGCTGCTCGCCCTGCACCGTCTCTGGTGGCGGGTGGGACGCCTCGCCGACCCCGGCGCCACCGAGAGCCGCCGCCTGCTCAAGAACTCGGGCGCCATCCTGTTCCTGGCGACCAGGGACTAAGTGGTCCAGGACAGAAATCCGCCAACGTATCCACCGGCCCTCCGCGCCCCCGGCGGCGTTGCACCTCCTCAGCGTATTCCCGATACGCTTGCGTCGGCGCGCCTTGCCGGGAACGCGGATTGCTCGGCGGCTACGTTACCGGATTTCTGTCCTGGACCACTAAGGATTACCAGGCGCCCCAGGCGCCATGGTTGAAGGGGGCTCGCCCGGGGCTCCCGGCTCCTTGCTGGCCACCTTGGTGCCGCCGGCGCCGCCGACGACCTGCCGAGCCTCGCCGCGCTTGGCGCTCTGCTCGAGATAGTCATCGACCCGCAGCACGAGCTCCGCGACGCTCGCGCACGACTTCCGCAGCGCGATCGCGCTCACCGCGTCCTCGCCGAGCGCCCGGTAGCTCTCGAACTGGGTCTCGCTGAACCACTGGTCGGCGGTCGTCTCGTGGGGGAAGTCGCGCGAGAAGCGCGCGTAGTTGCTGACGTCGAACGGAGTGGCCGGGGGCGGCTGCTGCACGATCGACGGCTTGATGTAGATCAGCTTCCCATTCACTGCTCCCTCGTCGACCTTGTCGTAGAGGATGTTGGCGACGGCACAGTAGCGCGCCTCGTCCGAGGCCGCCTGGCCGGAAGACTGCTTCGGGAGGATGTAGACGCGGTCCTCGAAGACGATCGGGATGCCGAAGTCGATGCGGATCTTGCGGATGGCGTTGCCGAGGTCCTTGAAGCCGTAGCCCGGATCGGCCCCGGCATCGCAGACCAGGATGTGATGGCAGCGCCGGCGAACCATCTCGTAGAGGCCGAGGTCCTCGAAGTGTCCGCCGTCGGAGAGGCTGACGTACGGGTGGCGCTCGTCGGTCCAACCGAAAGCCTCGGCGAGCAGCTGGATCGCCGAGAAGCGCGGCCCGCTGCGCTTGTAGGCAGCGTAGCGGCCCGAGCTGCGCGGGTTCCCCAGCCAGGCGCCCAGCCGCACGGTGAAGAGCGTCATGATGAAGGTGATCGCCGGCGACGAGTTGAAGCCCATGTTCGGATTGGCCGCCGCGCCGGACGTCGCGACCGCCGTGCCGAGAGTGAGGCCGTCGTGGCCGCCGTATTGCTGGGTGGGCCGATAGCCCAGCTGGGACGAGCCGCAGTGCAGCGGGCTGGCGGTGAAGCTCTCCGCCTTGCGTTCCTGCCAGGCGAGGTTCTGCCCTCGCACCAGGTTGAGCGTGATGTTGATCATCGGGAAGGGACGGTTCGCGACCAGATCATGGAGCGGCACGTTGTCCCAGGGATCGAACCCGGTGAAGAGGTTCGGCCGGCGGTTGCCGTTGCTCGCTCCGAGATAGGCGCGGATGAGGCGGTTGCGGTAGCCGGCCTGCATGGAGAAGCGGTTGATGTTCACCGGGTATCCTGCCAAGAAGCCGAGCAGGAGCAGGACGGCGATCGCGGCCAGCTCGGTGAGGCCGCCGGCGCGGTAGGGTTCGATCCAGCACCAGGCCGAGGCCTTGCCGCCACCGCCGCCCTGCACCTGGTACTCGGCGCGCAGCGGCCGCGGCGCCGCTCCTCCTGCCGGGGCGCCGAAGGCGAGATCGAGGTGGAGGTTCCCCACCGCCCGCGGGCTTCCCGCCGCCTGCGCTCCCTGGGCGAGGGAGCTCGCCGGCTGCGGCCAGGGCCCTGCCCCCGGGAGCTTGGCGAGCAGGTGCTGCGTCGCGGTCGAGAGGCAGAGCACGACCACGACGACGAACAGCGGCGCGGCCAGGGCGAGCACCACCGACATCAAGCGGCCGCCGGGGCTGGCCTTGCCCGCCGTCGCGCCGCTGGCATCCTCTTTCGCCGGCGTCGAAGCGCTCTTCCCGAGGAGGGCGACCAGCGCCCCGAGGCCGCCGGCCGAGAGCGCGGCGGCCACCTGGGCCGTTCCCGATGCGAGCAGGCTCGGCGCCAGGAGCACGAGCGCGCTCCCGACGATCCAGACCACGCCGGAGATCAGCGACCAGCCCGACCAGCGGGCCCACCACTCCCGGTCGGAGTCGCCGAGGTCCTGCTTCTGAAAATGCTCGGCGATGCTCGAGAGGGCGACGAAGAGGGTGCGGCCGAGCAGCACCGGACCGATCACCAGGCCGGGACCGAGGATCGCATAGAGGGGATGCGGACTCGCCGCCAGGCTCGGCGCCCAGCCGGAGAACACCTTCGCCAGGAGCGCCGCCTCGAGCGAGCCGGCGACGAGCAGGGCACCGCTGTCCCACCAGAGCGCGGACAGCTGGCGGCGCAACGGCAGGCCCGCTCGCTCTTCGTCATGGCGCACGACACCGGCCGCCGCCCACAGGGCCACGAGCGGCAGGCCGACGGCCCACACCAGGCTGGGGAGCAGGAGGCAGGACCAGGACGGTCCTGCCGGGCCGGCGCCGCCGGGTCCATGGAGGTGGAGATGGGGACAGAGATAGAAGCCGATTAGCAGCGGCGGCAGGGCGGCGAGCCGCGGCAGGAGGCCCAGCCGCAGGAACGGCGGGGGAGGCGCGGGCTTCGCGGCTGCGGCTGCGGCAGCGGCTGCGGCTGCGGCCACGGGAGCCGCCACGGGCTGCCCCGCTGCGCCCGCGGCCCTCCCCGCCGCTGCCGCGGCCGCCCCCGCCCCGCCCGCGGGGGTGACCGGTCCGTCCGCGTGTCCCGGTGTCGCGCGCTCGGGCTGGGTGACGGCGCTCGTGTCGCGGAAGAGGCTGACGAAGTAGAGGCCGACGCCCTCGAGGAGGTAGGCCGCGACGATCAGCCAGATCCAAGCGCCTCGCGGCGCCGGAGACCACCACCTCGCCACCGCGAGCAGCGGCACCAGCACCGGCGCGGTCAGCAGCGGCAGGAGCACCAGCCAGTTGAGGAGGATGTTGCGGACCCCGATGGCGATCAGCGTCCAGGTGTCGGCCGAGAGCGCTCCCAGACGCGGCGTCAGGTAGTTGCTGTACCGCCTGAGATAGGTGACCTGCTCCGGCTCCGGGACCTCGGGGTCGAGAGGGGCGCACGCCGCGAGCCTTCGCGCGACGGTCTCGTGGCCTTCGAAGTGAACCCATCGCGCCAGCCAACTCGAGATGTAGCCGCCCCCCGACACGCTCGACAGGTAATCGAAGCTGCCGAGCAGGCCAACCTTCGCCAGTCCCTGGAGCACCCCCAGGTTGAAAGTGGCGCTGCGGATGCCGCCGCCCGAGAAGCAGAGCGCCGTGAGCGGACGCGTGCCGGCTTCCTCGCGCTTCCCGCCAGGCTCCTCGCCGGCAACCGGAGCGGCAGCTTCCTTCCCGGCGGACCAGGAATGGATGAGCTTGAACACGTCGGCAAGGCAGCCGCGGCCGCTGAAGGCAGAGGCGCGAAGGCCGGCATCGTGCGGCCGCAGGAGCCGGAGCTCCTCGAGCAGAACCTGGCACAGCTGGAGAGGCTGATCCTGCGCTCGATCCGAGAGCTTCGCCATGGCGTCCCTCCGGCAGCGTTCACCGGCGTGCGGCCGAGCGTCCGCTGAGTTGCGTGATGGTGCCGACAATTATACTCGCAAATCGGCGTCAAGCGAGAACGGAGAGAACGCAAAGAAAACATTGCTATTGAGACACATTGCCAAGCGGCTATGGAACCGCCTCAGGTGAGCGTTTCCGGACGCGAGCTCTCGGCGGCCCGATGCGGCGTGCGGCCGCCGGCGGGCGGGAGGGTGTGGTCAGGGCAGCAGGTGCTTCTGCAGCTTGCCGAGGGCGTTGCGCGGCAGGGCGTCGAGGAGGCGGACCTCGTGCGGAACCTTGAAGGCGGCGAGCTGACGCTTGCAGTACGCGAGCAGAGCGGGAGGCTCGAGGGCGGCCGCGGCGACCAGGTACGCGATCGGGACCTCGCCCCATTCCGCGTGCGGGCGGCCGACGACCGCGGCCTCGCGGACCCCGGGGAAGGCGAGGAGCGTCTCCTCGACCTCGCGCGGGTAGATATTGAAGCCGCCGGAGATGATCAGCTCGTGGCGGCGGCCGAGCAGCGTGAAGGCGCCGGTCCGCGCGTCCTGGCGGGCAAGGTCGCCGGTGCGGAACCAGCGGCGGCCGGCGGCGTCCTGGACGAAGCTCGCGGCGGTCTTCTCCG
>DATDGZ010000323.1:0-2391 GCA_036521795.1 Thermoanaerobaculia bacterium
GGAGTCGTCGGCGCGCTCGAGGCGGCGGAGCTGCTGCTGGCGCGCGGCTACCGGCCGCGCCGCAGCGTGCTCCTGGCCTTCGGCCACGACGAAGAGGTCGGCGGCCACCGCGGCGCCACGGCTGTCGCTGCGTTGCTGCACCGTCGCGGCGTCAAGCCGGAGCTCGTCCTCGACGAGGGCGGCCTGATCGGCGAGCGCCTGGTCCCCGGCCTGGCGGTGCCGGCGGCGTTGATCGGCACCGCCGAGAAGGGCTATCTCAGCCTCGAGCTCGCCGTGCGCGCGCCCGGCGGCCACTCCTCGATGCCGCCGCCGCACACCGCCATCGGCACCCTCGCCGCCGCCCTCGCCCGTCTCGAGAGCCAGCCGATGCCGGCGCGCATCGCCGGCGCGACGGCGGAGTCGTACGCCTTCCTCGCGCCCGAGCTGCCGTTCGGGCCGCGCGCCTTCCTCGGCAACCTATGGCTCTTCCGGCCGCTCGCCGTGCGCCTCCTCGAGGCGTCCCCGGCCTCCAATGCCACCCTCCGCACGACGACCGCCGTCACCATCATCCAGGCCGGCGTCAAGGACAACGTGCTGCCGCCCGAGGCGCGGGCAGTGGTCAACTTCCGCATCCTGCCGGGCGACAGCATCGCCGCCGTCGAGGCCCACGTGCGCCGCGCCATCGCCGACCGCCGCGTCCAGGTGAGCCGCTACGGGACCACCGCCAGCGAGCCCTCCGCCGAGTCGCCCACCGCGGCCCCCGGCTTCCAGCTCCTCGCGCGCACCGTGCGCGAGGTGGTGCCGGGCGTCGTCGTCGCGCCGAACCTCCTCTCCGGCGCCACCGACAGCCGCCACTACGCCGCCATCCTCGGCGTCCTCCCCTACCGCTTCGTGCCGATGCGCCTCGGCGCCGCCGACCTCGCCCGCATCCACGGCACCGACGAGCGCCTGGGCGTCGCCAACTTCGCCGAGATCGTGCGCTTCTACGCCCAGCTGCTGCGCAACGGCGCGTCCTGACGCGGCGAGGCGCCCGCTGCCCGGGCGGCGCGTTGCTGATCCGCTCGGCGGAGCCCCGCACCTGAGCAATGGCCCCGCCGTGCGCCTCCTTCCGAGCCTCGGCCCCGAAGTCGCGCCCGATCTCGCCGCGGCGAGGCGACTGGCGGGCGAGCCGGACCGGCCGGCAGAGGAAATTGATCCACGACCTCATCGACGTCATCGTCGACCGTAGCGGTAGAGGAAGGTATCTGGGCTACACTCCTGGCGCCATGCTTCAATCGAGCAGGAAGCGGCCGCGCCAGGTCGGATCAGTGATCTGGGCGTAAGCGTACGACCGGCGTATGACTTCGACCTCGGCGGCAACAGATCGGGTCGCCATCCTGGTCGAGCAGATCCAGGCCGGCACCGACTACGAGAGCAGCTGCCGCGAGCTTTACAACCTTTTCCGGCGACGGATCTTCGGCTTCTTCGCGACGCGCAGGTTCTCCGTAGACGAGTGCGCGGGGCTCACCCAGGAGACCTTCATCCGGGTCTTCCTGGGCATCGGGCGCTTGCACTCCGCACCCCGATTCGCGACATGGCTCTTCGAGATCGCGGCCAACGTCTATCGCAACGAGCTGCGGCGGCTCGGCGCGGGCAAGCGCGATGCCTACGAGGAATCGATCGAGGACCTGGTGCAGAGCGAGGCCGCGGGGCGCCCCGACGCCCTGCCGGCTCTGAGCTCGAAGGCGCCGGACCCGTTGGCGGAGGCCTTGCGCCGCGAACGGCTGGAATGCCTGCGCGCCGAGCTCGATCAGCTCCCTCCCCAGATGCGCCGCTGTGTGTACCTGCGGTTGTATCAGGACCTCAAGTACCGCGAGATCGCCTCCCTGATGGACATCTCGATCGAAACGGTGAAAGCTCACCTTCACCAGGCACAGAAGCGCTTGAAGGTGGCCTTCTCCGATCAGCAGGGCGACGAAGAGAGTCAGGGTGCCTTATGAACGATGAACCCGACGACCTTGCCGGGTCGCTCGAGGAGCTGGCGAGCGATGCGCGGCGGCGCCAGGGGCCGGACGCCCACCCCAGCCCCGAGACGCTGACCGCCTACGACGCCGGCGAGCTGACTCCCGCCGCCGCGGAGGACGTCCGAGAGCACCTCGCGGTCTGCCGCCACTGCGCACGGCTCCTGCTCGACCTGCAAGCATTCCTCGACGCGCCCGTCGCGGACCTCGAGAGCCCTGACGTCGAGGCCGACGCCTCCTGGCAAGCGATCCAGGCGCGCCTGCCGGGGCCGCCGGAGAGAGCCGGCCGCCGGCGCGAGAACAGGGGCGCCGCCTGGGGGGCGGCGGCGGCACCGGACACGCCGCGGCGAGCGTGGCCGTGGCTCGCGGTCGCCGCGACGTTCGCGGGGGGCGCCCTGATCGCCGTGCCCCT
>DATDGZ010000324.1:0-49076 GCA_036521795.1 Thermoanaerobaculia bacterium
AGCAGGAGGAGCTCGCCGGGATGGTCGAGGTCGAGCGCAAGCGACTCGAGCAGATCGCGGGCCTCACCGCCCAGCAGGCGCGCGACGAGCTGGTCAAGGCGATGGAGGACGACGCCCGCATCGAGGCGGCGCACATCGTCAAGCGCATCGAGGACGAGGCGCGCGAGCAGGCGCACAAGCAGGCGCAGCGCATCATCGGCATGGCCGTGCAGCGCTCGGCTTCCGACTACGTCTCGGAGACCACGGTGTCGGTGGTGATGCTGCCGAACGACGAGATGAAGGGACGCATCATCGGCCGCGAAGGCCGTAACATCCGCGCCCTCGAGATGGCGACCGGCGTCGACCTGATCGTCGACGACACCCCGGAGGCGGTGATCCTCTCGGGCTTCGACCCCTACCGGCGCGAGGTGGCCCGGGTGTCTCTCGAACGCCTGATCGGCGACGGGCGCATCCATCCGGCACGCATCGAGGAGGTGGTCGAGAAGGTGAAGGCCGAGCTCGACCAGCGCATCCTCCACGAAGGCGAGTCCGCCCTGCTCGAGCTGGCCATCCCCGGCATGCATCCCGAGCTGGTCCGGCTGCTCGGCCGCCTGCGCTACCGCACCTCCTACGGGCAGAACGTCCTGCAGCACAGCCGCGAGGTGGCTTTCCTGGCCGGCACCATGGCGGCCGAGCTGAAGGCCAACGTGCAGGTGGCCCGCCGTGCCGGGCTGGTGCACGACATCGGCAAGGCCATCGATCGCGAGATGGACGGCACGCACCTGCAGATCGGCATCGACCTGCTGCGCAAGTTCGGCGAGAGCGAGGACGTGGTCCACGCCATGGCCTGCCACCATGGCGACTTCGACCCGCAGACCGTCGAGGCGGTGCTGGTCACTGCCGCCGACGCGCTGTCGGCGGCGCGCCCCGGCGCCCGCCGCGAGATCCTCGAGACCTACGTCAAGCGGCTCGAGAAGCTCGAGGAGATCGCCTCCGGCTTCAAGGGGGTCCAGAAGACCTTCGCCATCCAGGCCGGCCGCGAGATCCGCATCATCGTCGACAGCGGCAAGCTCAGCGACGAGCAGTCGCTCTGGCTCTCGAAGGACATCGCCCGCAAGATCGAAGCCGAGCTGACCTACCCGGGCCAGATCAAGGTCACCGTCATCCGCGAGACCCGGTCGATCGAGTACGCCAAGTGAGGCTGCTCTTCGTCGGCGACGTCGTCGGCCGGCCGGGCCGGACCGCGGTCAGGAACCTGCTGCCGCGCCTGGTGGACCGCGAGCGCGCCGACTTCGTGGTGGTCAACGTCGAGAACTCGGCCGGCGGCTTCGGCATCACCCCCGAGGTGATGGCCGAGCTCGCCGACCTGCCGATCGACTGCTACACCACCGGCAATCACGTCTGGGACAAGAAGGAAGGCATCGAGCTTCTCGACCGCGAGCCGCGCCTGCTGCGGCCCGCCAACTATCCCGAGGGCAATCCCGGCAAGGGGGTCTACGTCGGCGAGACCCCCGCCGGCGTGCCCGTGGCGATCCTCAATCTCGAGGGGCGGGTGTTCATGAGCCATCTCGACTCGCCCTTCCGCGTGGCCGACCGCCTGCTCGGCGACCTCCCCCGCGACGTCAAGGTGACGATGATCGACTTCCACGCCGACGCCACCAGCGAGAAGCAGGCCCTGGCCTTCTATCTCGACGGCCGCGTCAGCGCCGTCCTCGGCACCCACACCCACGTGCCCACCGCCGACGAGCGCATCCTGCCCGGCGGCACCGCCCTCCTGACCGACGTCGGCATGACCGGCCCCTACGAATCGATCATCGGCATGCGCGCCGACAAGGTGCTGAAGCGCTTCCTGCTCCAGACCCCCGCCCCCTTCGAGGTCGCCAAGCGCGACGTCCGCCTGGCCGCCGCGGTGGTCGACGTCGACGAGACGACGGGGCACGCCCAGGCCATCAAGCGCTTCCTGATCGCGGACACGACGGCGGGGTAGGGTAGTTCGGTCCGAGGTGGCATTCCGGTAGGCGGCAGCCACACCATTACCCGGAGGTCCCTTAACCTGGACCTGGCTCGCCATCAGCGGCCAAATGCCCCCGTATCACCAGCATGGAGTACTTCAGAGTAAGGAAACCTCGGAGGAGATCCTCCCGATTCTCCACTTCCACGAGCTGCGCCAAGCGGGCGGTTCCTCCGATCCGTCACCCGGTGACCGACTCCGAGTCCCGGTGGTCGCGCCACCGCAGCCACTCGATCTCCCAGCCGTAGTCGACCGGCCCACCCCACCAGTGGGGCAGCGTCGCACCGGCATCCACTGCCAGCCCGTGGTTCGCGAGTCGCGCGGCCAGGGCCGTGACCGGCTCTCCTGCCACCATCGGCAGCGCCGGCGCCTCCGGGAACGGCCGGCCGTCGGGTCGATAGAAGCGCGCTTCGCCGCCTGGCGCCAGCTCCACCGAGAATCTCTCCTCGTGCACCGCTCGATGGTGGCGGCGGCACAGCAGCAGCGTGTTGGCGAGACTGGTGCCCCCGCCATCGGCCCAGTGCTCCACGTGGTGGGCGTCGCACAACCTCCTGCCGCAGCCCGGGAAGCGGCAGCCAGTGTCGCGATGCTCAAGGGCGCGGCGCAGGCCGGGCGAGATGGCGCGGGTGCGGCGGCCGACGTCTAGCACGCGGCCATCCGCGGCGTGCCGCATCACCACCCGTGCCGAGTCGCAGGCCAGCCGGCGGGACGTTTCTGCGGAAACGCGGCTCCCGTCGGCGAGCCAAGACGAACCCCTCTCATCGCCGTCGGCCGTCAGCACTTCGGCGTCGACGTGAACCACCACCTGGTAGCGGTCGCCACGACTTCCGGGATCGAGGCCCGCGGTGAGAGCGCTCTCGGCCACCAGGCCGAGGGCATCGGCCCGGCGCTGTTCCGCGGAAGTGTCGTCTGCCGTCTCCTGCGCGGCGGTGAAGGGCTGGCCGCCGCGTGGACCGTACAGCGCCTCGACGCCGGCCTCCAGGGCGCGCAGCAGGGCCGCACCGGCCTCCGGCGCGAGGCGTGCCTTCACCACCACCATGCCGTCCTCATCGGTATAGGCACGCAGGTACCGCGTGGCGTGGAGGCGCTTCTCGCTTCTTGCCGCAAGGCGATCGACGAGCCGCATGCCGCGGACCAGCCTCTCGACGTGAGCCGCGGTGCCCGCCCGCCCAAATCTCAGCAGCTCCTCCTCGTTGGCCGGCGTGGCGATACGCGTGAGGGCGCGGACCTTCGAGTAGGAGATCTCGCCGCGGCGCATGGCCGCGGAAAGCAGCGGCAACGCGCCGAGCGCCCGCGCCACGCGCACCTTCTCGCGCGCCGCGCCAGGGTCGAGCCCGACGCGCCAGCACAGCCAGTGGGCGCAGGAGCGGAACCCGCCGCCCCACCCGGCGCGTTCGTCGAACTCGCGCAGCATTGCCAGCAGCTCGTAGGTGGCGGCCGAGATCTGCGCCGCCAGCTCCGCGATGCGCTCGCCGAGCTCCTCGAGCTCGACGCCCCCACCCCTCGCCGCGAGATCGTGATCTGCCTGGTGAACCGGTTCGACAGTCATTTGCTGTCCTCCTGCCAACCATTGTAAACCCATGATTTTTAAGCTCATTGGCGGCCGAAGCAAGGCCGATAGGCGGTCGTCGAAAGGGTCGGGGAGGCTCGCCGCGAGATCCGACCCACGGGCCCCTCCTGCGGGCCAACCAATGCCCTTCGAGCGCCGACTTGAGAAAACTTGTGCAGGAGTCCGAAAAGGCCTGTCAAGAGGGTTCGGCAAGATTTTGGGGTCGGCGACAGCCGGCTTTGCTCTCGGTTATCGTCCGAACTTGGCGCCACCATCCTGTCGCGGCCGTATGCGCGCCGCCGCAACCACGCCGGCACAGCATGTGCTCGTGGTGATGCTGTGCGACTTCGACGAGCGCGGCGGGGTGGCACAGCTGCCTCGATGACCCCGTCTGAGGTATGGTCTTGGTTCATACCAGGGCGGCGATCACCCTCGGAGGCTGGCCATGAGCGCGACCAAGATAGTCATCACTCTTGACGTGGAACTGCTCCGCAAGGTCGATCTGCTGGTCGCCGAGCGACGATTCCCCACCCGCAGCCGCCGACTGGCCGGCGTTGCGGGCCTGCCGGATCACCCGCACCGCCGGGTCCTGGTTCGCCAGCCGGATCATCGTGGCGAGGCTGCCGTCGGTCGACCCGTCGTCGACCAGCAGCACCTCGTAGGGCCGCCCGAGAGCCCGCATCGTCCGCCGGATCTCGCCGGCCAGCGGCGGCAGGTTCGGCTCCTCGTTGTAGACCGGGATCACGTCCGCTTGGCCGCCGCGGTGGTCGATGTCGACGAGACGACGGGGCACGCCCAGGCCATCAAGCGCTTCCTGATCCCGGACCCGGGGCCGGGGGCGGGGTAGGGCTCGGTCATGCGTCAGTGAGCAGCACGGCCGGCTGGAGAGCGCCGGCGCGTGGTATGATCTTCTATCATACCAGGGTGTAAATCACCCTTCGGAGGCGGGGCCATGAGCGCGACCAAGATAGCCATCACCCTTGACGCAGAGCTGCTCCGCAGGGTCGATCTGCTGGTGGCCGAGCGGCGATTCCCCACCCGCAGCCGCGCGATCCAGGAGGCCGTGAAGGCGGCTGTCGAGCGGCTGGAGCGGAGACGGCTCGACCGGGAGTGCGCCAAGCTCGACCCGAAGTTCGAGCAACAGCTTGCAGAGCAGGGTCTGGCCGAGGACTTGACAGCATGGCCCAACTACTGAGGGGAGATGTCGTGTGGGCAGATCTGAACCCCGTGCGAGGTCATGAGCAGGAGGGACGGCGCCCGGTGGTGATCCTGAGCCGCGACGTGTTCAACCGTAGCTCCGGCACGGTCATCGCCATGGCGATCACCAGCCAGCCCCCGCGCGCCGGATTCCCGCTGACCCTCGAGCTCGCGCCGGAACTGTTGCCGAAGCCGTCCTGGGTAAAGATCAGCCAGGTGCGGACGCTCTCGGTCGAGCGCATGGGCGAAAAGATCGCCAGTCTCCCACCGGAGCAGCTGGATCTTCTGACCGAGGGCCTGAACGAGATCCTTACCGGATAATGCCAGCCAAGCCGTCCAGTCGTCTAGCCATCGGGGCGGGTGGAAGAGCTGATCCGGCCACAAGTCGGCAAATACCGCCACGAGGCGTCTGGGCTCAGCCGCCCCCCGTTCTACTCCTCGGGGCCTTTGCGCAGGCTGCCGGCAAGCATAGAGATCACCGGACTAGGCCCAAGACAAGCGCGTAACGACCGCCTGGCGGGCGGAGCGTCGCAGCCGGTATCTTCCCCAGCGATCTTGCGCAGCTGGTGCTGCGACCCGTAAGTGCCGGTACACCTACGGATAGGCGGCTACGAGGTGTTGCATGAAGGTGCAGACGATGGCGAACATGTCTTCGAGCGGTCCGGAGAAAGGTGTTTTCTCCCAACGCCCGGTGTGCCGGCGGACACTCACACCGTAGATGTTGGCGCCACAGTGCGTGAACTTCACGCGGTCATCAGGTTCCATTTGATTATTGGGGCCAATCGGTTCCTGACGGCCGAGGATCAGGTCGTCAGCCCGAACTCGGACGTACATCCCGGCGGTGAGCTCGTTGCTCGCGACGAGTCGGATGACGACGCGTTCTGCTTCTCGAATCTCGTTCGCCATGGCGTGCTCCCAGGTGCTGACCGATGGCCGAGACTCAGCCGCCGGCTGGCGTCCCCGTCGCGGACCCTCCTTCGGCTCCGCCGTCCGCACCGTGGGCAGCGGGCGCCCCCGGCCGGTAGGTGAACCAGAGGTTGCGGGCGTAGATCAGCAGGCCGGCGCTCTGGCCGAGGATGAAGACGGGGTCTCGCTTGTAGAGGGCGTAGCCCAGGAGGGTCGCGCCGCCGGCGATGCTCAGGTACCAGAAGGGGCGGGGGACGATGCTGGTTCTCCGCCGCTCCGACGCGATCCACTGGACAAGGAAGCGGCCGGAGAAGAGGAGCTGTCCGAGCAGTCCGAGGGCGAGCCAATAGCGGTCCGGTTGCAAACCTCGACCTCCTCCGCCAGCCGCCGGTCGATCCAGCGCGATTGCAGCCAGCGCACGCCCAACAGGTCGGCCGAGGCGCGCCAGATGCGGTTGCGGATGTTGTACTTCGGCTTGCCGAACCGGCGCGGCCGGTGGCTGACGCCGACCTCGGCGATGCGGGCGCCTTCCATGCGCAGCAGGGTGGGCAGGAAGCGGTGCATGCCTTTCCAGGCCGGGATGCGGCGCAGGTATTCGGCGCGGCAGGCTCGCAGGGTGCAGCCGACGTCGGTGACCGACTCGTGGGTGAGACGGTTGCGGACGGCGTTGGCGATCCCCGACGATAGCCGCCGCACCCAGCCGTCCCGGCGGCCCATCCGGACCCCGCAGACCACGTCGCAGGCGCCGCCGCTCGCGCCGCTCTCGGCGCTCCCCGCGCTCGCGCCGCTCCCGCCGCTTCCCGCCAGGCGCGCCAGCAGCAGCGGGATGTCCGCTGGATCGTTCTGCAGGTCGGCGTCGAGGGTCACGACGATCGCGCCGCGGGCGTGGCGGAAGCCGGCGTCCAGGGCGGCCGACTGGCCGGCGTTGCGGGGCTGCCTGATCACCCGCACCGCCGGGTCCTGGCTCGCCAGCCGGATCATCGCGGCGAGGCTGCCGTCGGTCGACCCGTCGTCGACCAGCAGCACCTCGTAGGGCCGGCCGAGGGCCTGCATCGTCCGGCGGATCTCGCCGGCCAGCGGCGCCAGGTTCGGCTCCTCGTTGTAGACCGGGATCACCAGCGAGATCTCGGGAAGGGGCGAGGGGCCCGGACCGCCAGGATCTCGCTCGGGCATGGGACTATCTTATCCCGCCGGGTTCCCGCTGACCCACTGTGCCCGGCCGGCGTAGTGGGTCATTTTCTCGCGAGGGTCCGTCTCCTCGCGAGTCGCCCCACCCTCGGTCCGGAGCCCGCTCCCGCTGTGTTATGCTGCGCCCTCGACAGGGGGGGGCCCGATGGCGGTCGATCCGGAGTTGCTGGAGATACTCGTCTGCCCCAAGACGAAAGGCGAGCTGGAGCTGATCGAGCTGCCGGCAGAGGTCCGCGGGATGCTGGCGGAGAAGTACCGCGAGCATTTCCGCGACGAGGCCCCGGTGGTCGAACAGGGGCTCTTCTGTGCAACCTCGGGCCTGGTCTACCCGATCGTCTCGGACATTCCCATCATGCTCATCGAGGAGGCCCTGCCGGCCTCCGCTGTCGGGCGGTAGACACCCGCGGCATCGCCGATCGCCCCATCGCGTTCGTCGCCGCCAGCGCCCCCTTCGCCTCCTTCGCCTCCATCGCCGTTTGCGATCGCCGAAGACCGCCGAGGACGCCCAGAGACGACCGGCCGCTCTCATTCGCTCCGAAGATCAGGCAAAGCCGGTGGCGTCGCGCCTGGACCAGCTGCTCGTCGAGCGCGGACTGTTCCCCAGTCGCGAACAGGCGAGGCGCGCCGTGATGGCAGGCCTGATCCGCGTCGACGGGCGCCGCATGGACAAGCCGGGGACCGCCGTCGGTGCCGCCGCCGCCCTCGAGGTCGCCGAGCGTGAGCCCTTCGTCTCCCGCGCCGGCCGCAAGCTGGCGGCCGCCCTCGACCATTACGGCCTCGACCCGGCCGGCTGGGTATGCCTCGACGTCGGCGCCTCGACCGGCGGCTTCACTCACTGCTTGCTCGAGCGCGGCGCGCGCCGGGTCTACGCGCTCGACGTCGGCCATGGGCAGCTCGACCCGCGCCTGCGGCAGGACCCGCGGGTGGTGGTGATGGAGCGCGTCAACGCCCGCCACCTGGCGGCCGGCGCGCTGCCGGAACCTTGCGACCTGATCACCGTCGACGTCTCGTTCATCTCGCTGCTCAAGGTCGTGCCGGCGCTGCTGCCCCACCTCCGCCGTCCCGCCGCCGCCGTCCCGGGCGCCGGCGGCTACCTGCTGGTGTTGATCAAGCCGCAGTTCGAAGCCGGGCGAGGCGCGGTCGGCAAGGGCGGCATCTTGCGCGACGAGGCGCTCCGCCGCCGGGTGATCGACGAGTGCGCCGGCCGCCTGTCCGCGATCGGCGCGATCGGCGAGGCCGGCGCGATCGGCGCCATCGGCGCCATCGGCGATCACCGCGCTCCCGCCGCCGCCCTCGAGCTCTCAGGCGCCTGCTTCGACTCGCCCGTCGCCGGTAGCGGCGGCAATCGCGAGGCGTTCGCGCTGCTGCGGCGGAGAGCGGCTTGAGCGTCAAGCCCCGGCGGCGGAAGCCGCGTCGCGTCGGAGTGGTCGCGAAGCGGTCGAGCCACGAGGCGGCGGGGACCGCCGCCGAGCTGGCCGAATGGCTGCGCAGCCGCGGCCTCGAGGTGTTCCTGGACGGCTCGACGCTGACTGCCCTGGGACGTGATGAGGCCGCTTTCAGCCCGGCCGCCGCCTACGACCTGGTGGTGGTGCTGGGCGGCGACGGCACGCTGCTGTCGGTGGCTCGCGCCCTCGAGCCGGGGATTCCGATCCTGGGGGTCAACCTCGGCAACCTGGGGTTCCTGACCGAGATTGGCCGCGCCGAGCTCTATCCCGCGCTGGTCCACGTGCTGGCGGGAAGGTTCCACACCGAGGCGCGGTCGCTGTTCGACGTCGAGCGCCGGGGCGACAGCCGTGCCAGCGAGCGCTTCCGGGTGCTCAACGACGCGGTGATCACCAAGAGCGCGCTGTCGCGCATCATCGACCTGACGATGGAGGTCGACGGTCACCTGATCGCGCGCTACCGCTCCGACGGGCTGATCATCTCGACTCCCACCGGCTCGACGGCCTACAACCTGTCGGCAGGCGGCCCCATCGTCAACCCCTTGCTGCCGGTGGCGGTGTTGACGCCGATCTGCCCGCACGCGCTCTCGCTGCGGCCGATCGTGGTGCCCGGGTCCAGCCGCATCCAGGTGACACTCGAGACCGACCGCGAGGAGGTGTTCCTGACCCTCGACGGCCAGGAGGGAACGGAGCTGCGCTATCACGAGACGGTGGCGGTGACCCAGAGCGCCGCGGCCGTCCACCTGGTCAAGGTCCGCGACCGCAGCTTCTATGACAACCTGCGCGAGAAGCTGCGCTGGGGAGGCCTGACCCGGCCCGACGACGGGGGAGGGCTCTGAGCGTGGCGCCGCCTGACGATCCGCCCTCGCCGCCCGCCGCCGGTCCGCCGTCGTCACCGCCGCCCGCGGGTTCGCCACCCTCTACCGGTCCGCCGTCACCGCCGCCTGCGGATCCGCCGCCGCCTTCGGCGCCCGGCGAGCGCCGCCTGGAGGAGCGGCGCCGCGGGCAGGGGACCGAGCCGTCCACGGAGCGGCGCCGGCAGGAGCGGCGCCGTCCCGGCAGGGTCCGCCGGTGGGTGGTGCGCCCCTTCGTCTGGGGGCTGCTGCTGGTGCTGGCGCTGGCGGCGGGCACCGTGCTGTTCTTCAGCAGCCGCTTCGCCCGCGACAGCGCCGCCGACCTGCTGCGCGGCGAGCTCTCCGACGCCCTCGGGCGCGAGGTGGCGCTCGGGTCCGTGGACTTCAATCTCTGGACGTTGACGCCGTCGTTCGAGCTGAGCGACCTGGTCATTCCCGGTCCGTCGCCGGCCGACCCGCCAGTGCTGCACCTCGGCGGGGCGCGAGTGCGCATCACCTGGCGCGCCCTCGCCCGTCGCCGGCTGCAGATCGAGCAGCTGGATCTCGAGCGGCCGCGCATCTACCTGCGTTTCAACCCCGACGGCAGCAACAACCTGCCGCGGCTGCGCCGCCCTACCGGCAACCAGCCGCAGCGCGTGCAGCTTGTCATCGACCGGTTACTGATCGAGAACGGCACGTTCCAGCTCAACGAGCGTCGGGCCCGCCTCGACCTGACTGCAAGCGCGCTCTGGGCGCGCCTGTCGGAGCCCGCGTCCCCGGTGGACACCGGGGGTGGCGTCGGCGGCGGCCCCGTGCCCGGGGCACCACCCCTGCCGGCCACGCCGCAGGCCGCGCCGCCCATGCCGGCCGCGCCGCCCGTGCCGGGTGCATCGTCCCGTCCGGCCACCAGCGGCACGACCGGCCTCGATTTCCTGGTGACGGCCCAGGACGTCGCTCTGCGGCTGCCCGACGCCCGCCCCTATGCGCTGACGTTCTCGGCCCGCGGCCGCGTCGATGCGGACCAGCTGCGGATCGCCGCCTCCCGCCTGTCCGGACCGGACCTGTCGGCGCGAGTGGCGGGTGCCATCAGCTGGCGCGGCGACAACCAGGTCGATCTCGGCGTCACGGCGCGGATGGCGGCGCGGTGGGTCAACCGGGTGGGCTATCTCGAGGAGCCGATCGCGGGTCTGGCCGACATTTTCGGCCGCTTCACCTTCCGGCACGAGGCCTGGGAGTACACCGGGAGCCTGAGCGCACCGCGCATCGACGTCCTCCAGCGTGTGTTCCGCGATCTCGCCGCCGACTTCCGCGGCGACCCGCGACAGCTGGCGGTGGAGGTCCGGCACGCCGTCTATGCCGAGGGCGCGCTCACCGGCCCGGTGACGATCCTGACCGGCGCCGGTCCCGGGCCGCATGGCGGCCGCCCGGTCGACCTGGACCTGGCGATCCGCGGCCTGGCGCTGCAGCCGTTCCTGGCCGACCTCTTCCCGCGCCAGTTCGCCGGCCGCGAGCCGCCGGTCGTGGAGGTTGCCGGGCGCGCCAGCGGCCGGCTGCGTTACCGCTTCCAGAGCTCGCAGTGGCGCCTCGGCAGCGGCGAGGCGGACCTGCGGGTCGAAGCGGCCCAGGCCGGGATCGCCGGCAGCCGGGGCCTGCCGGTCGCCGGGGACGTGCCGCTGCGGATGGCCGGCGGGGTGCTGACCGGCGGCACCGTGCTGATCACCGCCCCGGGCCAGGAAGCGACGGTGACCGGCTTCGCCTACGACCTGCTTCGCGACTCGGGCCGGCTGAGCTATCGGCTGGTGTCGCGCGACACCGGCGCCCTGGCGCCGCTCTTCCCGCCGGTGGCTCCCCGCCTGCCGACCCAGCACTGGACGGGTCCGCGGGAGACCTCGCCGATCTGGCTGCCGAATGCCGGCCACGGCACCGCCTCCGGGACCGTGGCTCTCACTCCCCGGGGATATTCGGCTCCCATGGACCTCGATCTCCTGGGCGTGGTGAGCCACAGCCTGGGCTCGGCGGACCGGCTGCACGGCACTCTCACCATCGAGCCGCTGGCGGTCGAGAACCTGCGCCTGGAGGCCACGGCCGGCGCCGGCGCCCTGATCCTCTCCGGGCGCATCCCGCTGGCGCGGGCCGGGCGCGCCGTGCCCGATCAACCGCTCGACCTGGCGGTCGACGCCGCGCAGTGGCCGGCCGCCGGCCTGGTGCCCTACCTGCCGGCCTGGTTCCCGGTCGCCGGCCTGCGCGGCGAGGTGTCGGGGCGCCTCGATCTCGGCGGCGACTTCGACCACCTGACAGGGGAGGCCAACGCCGAGCTGGCGGACCTGGAAGTGTCCGGGGTGGCGCTCGGCAGGGCACGCGGCCAGCTGTCGTGGGATCCGGCGCGCATCGCCGTCGCCGGCGGCGCCATCGAGGCCCCGGCGGGGAAGCTGGCCGTGCGCGGCAGCTTCGATCGCCGGAGCGACGCCATCGACCTCACCGTCGACGGCCCATCCTTGAGCCTGGCGGCGCCGCCGCTCTCCGGGCTGCTGCAGGCCTCCGGCCTGGCCGGCCAGGTGGCGCTGATGGCAGCCGTCGGCGGCACGCTCGAGCGGCCGCGGGCCCAGGTCAGCCTGCGCGGGCACGACCTCGCCTGGTCCGGCAGGACGGTCGAGGGCAAGCCTCCGGGAGAGGCGCAGGTGACGATCGACTGGGACGGTGAGCTGGTGCGCGCCAGCGGCGCGCTCGGCAGTCTGCTCACCTTCGACGGCGGCGGCCGGCTGGACCGCCGGCAGGCGGCCTTGCGCCTCGACCTGCGCTCCGCCAACCTCGCCGGTCTCGGCCGGCTGGCGGCAGGGGCGGCGCCGGGAGGGTCCGCAACGACCGCCGCCAGCGCCGCCAGCGCCGCCAGCACCGCCAGCACCGCCAGCGGCGACTTCAGCGGCTCGCTGGCCGGCGCTCTCACCCTGGATGCGGACTTCGACGCCGGCCGCTACCGCGGCCAGCTACGGTTGGACGAGCTGCGCATGGCGTACTCCGGCAAGCAGATCGCCAACCGCGAGCCGGTGGTGGTGGACATCTCCCCGCGGGGCCTCGACGTGCGCTCCTTCTACCTGGGCGAGGCCGGCACCGGCCTCGAGGCCTACGCCACCGGCAGCATCGGCTTCGCCGCGCCGAGGCCGCTCGACCTGCGCGTGCAGAGCACCATCTCGGCGAGCTGGGCGAAGCTGTTCGCGCCGGGCCTCGACATCGGCGGCGAGATGGATCTGCTGGCGACCGTCAGGGGCACGGTCGGCGATCCGGAGCTCTCCGGACAGGCGGTGCTGCACGACGCCCGCCTCATCGTCCCCAGCCTGGCGACCTCCTTCGAGGGCCTGGAGGGCACCGTGCGCTTCGACCGCGACCGCCTGGTGCTCGACGGCCTCACCGGCCGGGTCGGCGGCGGCACGGTGCGGGCCACCGGCCAGCTGGTCCTGCCAGGGGCCGGGCGAACGCTGACCTACCGCTTCGATATGTCGGCGCAGGGAGTCAGCCTGCGTTACCCGAGCGGCTGGGTCAGCCGTGGCGACGCCGCCCTGGCGCTGGTGGGCAGCGGCAGCAGCCGCCAGGTCCAGGGCCTGGTCCGGTTGAACCGCGCGCTCTACGTCGAGGACCTGCAGGTGGACCCGCTGCAGCTGCTCCTGCGGGGCCTGCAACGCCAGCGGGTGGAGGTCGTCCCGACCGACGACCTCTTCGCCAGGACCCAGCTCAACCTGTCCATCCAGGGTCCCGGCGCCCTGCGGATGACCAACAACGTCGCCGACCTGCACGGCGACATCGAGCTGACGGTGGTGGGCACCGTCGCCACGCCGGTGGTCTTCGGCTCCGTCCAGCTCGAGTCGGGTGGGACCCTGCAGTACCTGGACAACAAGTACCAGGTGGACCGCGGCAGCCTGACCTTCGCCAACCCGAGCCGCGTCGATCCGCTGATCGACCTGGCGCTCAAGACCGAGGTGCAGAGCTACACCATCACCCTCAACCTGTCGGGCACGCTGGAACGGCTCAACGCCAAGTTCTCGTCCAACGCCGATCTCGCCGACATCGACATCATCTCGCTGCTCGCCGGCGGCCCGCGGCCCGAGCTCGGCGCGCCGCCGCCGCCGGTGCAGAGCGATGCGGCCGGGCAGGCGGCGGCCTCGCAGTTCCTCGCCGGCCAGGCAGCTTCGGCGGTGTCGTCGCGGGTCGGCCGGCTGTTCGGCCTCGACCGCTTCCGGGTGGACACCCAGACCCTGACCCAGGCCGGGCAGCCGACCTCGGGCGTGGTGATCACCGCCGGCAAGCGGCTATCGAAGAACATCTTCGTGACCTACGTGAGCAACCCGTCGTCACCGCGGCTGGACGTGCGCCAGATCGAATGGCAGGTGGCGAAGAACCTGACCGTGCTGCTGACCCAGAGCGGCACCAGCTACGCCGTCGACGTGCAGCGGGAGACCCGGTTTTGAGCGCCGGCCGGCGGTGCCCCGCGGGCCGCCGCCGGGGCCGCTGGGGGCCATGCCGGTGATGGCCGGCAGGATGCGGCGGGCTGTCCTGGCCCTGATCGCTGCGCTATGGCTGGCGGCGGCAGGCACCGCCGCCGGCGGCGGTGCGGCCGCCGCGGCAACCGCGGCAGCCGCCGGCAGGCAGGCGCCCGCCTCGACCGAGCCGGCGCCCCCCGCCCCGGCGCCCGCCCCGCCCGTGCCGACCACCCCGGCCGCCGCTGCCGTCCCGGCACCCGCGCCTCCTGCCGTAGCCGGCCCCCAGGTGCTGGCGGTCGAGATCCGCAGCGACGTGCCGCTGCCGCGCCGCGAGCAGGTGTCGGCGGTCGTCGAGATCCATCCCGGCCAGCCGCTCGCCGACGTCGCCGTGCGCCGGACGCTGCGCAACCTGGTGGCGACCGGGGTGGCGTCGAACGTCGCGCTGTACACCCGCGCGGAGCCCGGGGGAGTCGTGGCGGTGCTGGTGCTGCTGCCGGTGCCGCAGGTCGCCGACCTGCGGGTGACCGGCCGCCTCGGCCTGCCCGTGGCCGACCTCAAGGCGGCGGTGCCGCAGCGGCCGGCCCAGCCGCTCGCCGAGGAGAGCGTGGTGGCGGGCGTCTACAACCTGCAGGACCTCTACCGCCGCAACGGCTACTTCAACGCCACCGTGCACGTGCGCGTGGAGCAGGGCGCGGGCCGCCAGGTGGTGGTCACCTACCAGGTCGACAGCGGCGACCGCGCCAAGATCGAAGCCGTCGACTTCGACGGCCCGATCGCGCCGTTGACGCCGGCGGCGCTGATCGGGCAGCTGCGCGCGAAGCCCGGCCGGCCGTTCCAGGAGCGGTTCGCCGACGACGACGCCGAGCGCCTGCAGGAGTGGCTCGTCGGGCAGCAGCACGGTGCCGGACGCGTCGACAAGCCGCGCCAGGCCTACGACGCGGCGGCCAACGCGGTACGGCTGACCTTCCCGATCGACGTCGGGCCGCTGATCAAGCTGACGGTCGCAGGAGCCGACGTCAAGCGCCTCAAGAAGAAAGGGCTGCTGCCATTCCTCGGCGTCGCCGGCTACGACGAAGCGCTCGTGCAGCAGTCGCTGGCGCGGCTGCGCGCCTATTACCAGCAGCAGGGGCATTACCACGTCAAGGTCGATTCGAGCCAGCGCCGGCTCGACGGCCAGCTGGAGCTGTCGATCACGGTCGTGCCCGGGCCGGTCTACACGCTCACGGCGGTCGAGCTCTCCGGCAATCGCGGCATCGGCTCCTCCCGGCTGGCGCAGCTCATGGCCACCACGCCGCACAGCGCGCTGCGCCCGGGCAGCGGCCACCTGGTGGAGGACACGCTCAAGGAGGACCTCGACAACGTCCGCTCCTACTACGCCCTGCAGGGCTACTCGGAAGCCAGGGTCGGCCCGCCCGACGTCGCCGAGCATAACCGCGTCCTGCGCCTGCGGGTGCCGGTCGAGGAAGGCCCGCAGCAGCGGCTGGTCAAGCTCGAGCTGGTGGGCGTGCAGAAGCTCGATGCGGCGAAGCTGCGGCAGGTGTTGCCGCTCAAGGAGGGGGGTCCCTATCACCCGGTGCTGCTCGAGCAGACGCTGACTGCCATCCGCAGCGCCTACGGCGAGGCCGGCTACACCCAGGCCCAGGTGTCGGCCGCCGCCGACTGGAACGCCCCGCACACCCTGGTCGACCTGACGGTCAGGGTGCTCGAGGGGCCGCGGCGGGTGGTGGACCAGGTGATCGTGCGCGGCAACCAGGCGACGAGGACGGACATCATCCGCCGCACCCTGGGGATCAAGAGCGGCGATCCCATCGGGCAGTCACGTCCCTACCAGCTCGAGAGCAACCTCTACCGGCTGGGCATCTTCTCGCGGGTGGACGTGGACCTCACCGGCTCCCCCCTCGACACCGAGCGCGACGTGCTGGTGCGGGTCGAAGAGGGCAAATTCAAGAGTCTCAGGTACGGCTTCGGTTACGACTCGGAAGAGAAGCTCCGCGGCCTGCTCGGCTTCTCCGACAACAACATCGGTGGCGAGGCCGACAGCCTGCGCGCCGACATGCGGCTGTCGTCGCTCGACAAGCGCTTCAGCCTGTTCTTCAACCAGCCGTTCCTGGGCCGTTACCCGGTGCCGCTCAACTCCACCCTGTTCTACTTCGACACCACCGAGCCGACCTTCCGGACGCGGCGTTGGGGCGCCCGCTCGGAAGCGGTCAAGACGCTGTCGCACACCCGCTACTCGCTGGCCCTGGACTACCGCGTGGTGCGCTTGAAGGTCTTCGATCCCCGCGTGGCGCTGAACTCGATCGAGCGCCAGAATCTGCCGGTGCAGGTCACCAGCGTCATCCCCGCCGTGCTGATCGATCACCGCGACGACCCGCTGGTGCCGACCCGGGGCTGGAGCTCGCTGGCACAGCTGCAGTACTCGTTTCCGGGGGTGGGCTCGAACGCCGACTTCGTCAAGCTGTTCTTGCAGCAGACCAAGTACGTGAACCTGGGGAGGCCCGGGGTGCTAGCCGCCAGCCTGCGGTTCGGGGCCATCGAGTCGTTCACCACCCTGCCGACCGGCGACCCCAACCTGCCGCCGGCGCTGCCGCAGGGCAACGTCTTCATCGACGAGCGCTTCTTCGGCGGCGGCGGCAACACCGACCGCGCATATGCGCTGGACGAGCTGGGCATCCGCGGCCGCACCCTGATCCAGCCCGGGCCCGGGTCCCATTTCCTGCCGGTCGGCGGCAACGGCCTGGTGCTCGCCAACTTCGACTACCGCTTCCCGATCGCCGGCGCCTTCGGCGGCACGCTGTTCTTCGATTCCGGCAACGTCTGGGCCGATTGGCGGGACATCCGGCTGACCGGGTCGGAGGGCTTCAAGTCCGGCGCCGGCTTCGGCTTCCGCTACCTGTCGCCGATCGGCCCGCTGCGCGCCGAGCTCGGCTGGAAGCTGCACCGCGAGACGAAGCTGCCTTCCGAGGGGCCGGTGGTGTTGTTCCTGAGCTTCGGCAATCCGTTCTAGCTTAGAATAGGCCGGGAGAGACCTTTCGGAGCCAGCCCTTGTCCGCCGCCAGCCCGTTCGCCGCCATCGAGGATGCCATCGCGCAGTTCCGCGAGGGGCGCCTGGTCATCATCGTCGACGACGAGGACCGCGAGAACGAGGGGGACCTGGCCATCGCCGCCGAGAAGGTGACGCCGGCGGCGATCAATTTCATGGCCAAGAACGGCCGCGGGCTCATCTGCCTGGCGCTCGACGAGGAGCGCTGCCGGCAGCTCGAGCTGCCATTGATGGTCGAGGCCAACACCTCGTCTTTCGGCACCGCCTTCACCGTCTCGATCGAGGCGCGCGGCAAGACCACGACCGGCATCTCGGCGGCAGACCGCGCGGCCACCATCCTGACCGCCATCGATCCGGCGACGCGGCCCGAGGACCTGCTGCGCCCGGGTCACGTCTTCCCGTTGCGGGCGCGTCCGGGCGGGGTGCTGAAGCGCGCCGGCCAGACCGAGGCTTCGGTGGACCTGGCGAAGTTGGCCGGCCTGCAGCCGGCGGCGGTGATCTGCGAGGTCATGAACGACGACGGCACGATGGCGCGGGTGCCCGACCTGGCCGGCTTCTGCGAGCGGCACGGGCTGCTGATGATCACGGTCTCCGATCTCATCCGGCACCGCCTCCGCCACGAGACGCTGGTGCGCAAGGTCGCCTCGCCGCGGCTGCCGACCGCGTACGGCGATTTCCGCATCCATGCCTACCGCTCCGACATCACCGGCGACGAGAACGTGGCGCTGGTGATGGGCGACATCTCGCCGCAGGAGCCGGTGCTGGTGCGGGTCCACAGCCAGTGCCTGACCGGCGACATCTTCGCGTCGGCGCGCTGCGACTGCGGCATCCAGCTCGAGCAGGCGCTGAGCAAGATCGCCGAGGAGGGGTGCGGCGTCCTGCTCTACCTGCTGCAGGAAGGCCGCGGCATCGGCCTGATGAACAAGCTGCGTGCCTACGAGCTGCAGGAGCAGGGGCACGACACCGTCGAGGCCAACGAACGTCTCGGGTTCCGGCCGGACCAGCGCGACTACGGCGTTGGAGCGCAGATCCTGCGCGATCTCGGCGTCCGCAAGATGCGGCTGATGACCAACAACCCGAGCAAGTACATCGCCCTGCACGGCTATGGGCTCGAGATCGTCGAGCGCGTGCCGCTCGAAGTGCCGCCCACCGATGCGACCCGCGACTACCTGCGCACCAAGCGCGAGAAGCTGGGGCACCTGCTGAAGCTGGTCTGAAGGGGCCGGCCGCCGCCGCGCGCCGACCGGCGACGGCGGCGGCACGGTCCGGTCCGAACGGGTCCGAACGGCTCTGCACATCCTCCTCGTCACCGCGCGCTACCCCTGGCCACCGCGCCGGGGCGACCAGGTGCGTGCCTGCCAGATGCTCGAGCTGCTGGGCCCCGAGCACCGTGTCACCTTGCTCACCCCGCGGCCCGCGGCCGGCCAGCCGCCGCCGCCCGGCGGCATGGCGGTGGTGACCTACCGGCGGCGGGGGAGCGGTCGCCTGGGCGCCTCGGGCGGCCTCCTGGGCGCCGCGAGCGGGCTTTTTGGCGCCGTCACCGGCTTGGCACGCGCCGCGGCTCGCGGTCTGCCGCTGCAGAGCGGCTGGTTCTTCTCCGGCGACCTGCGGCGGCAGCTGCGCCGGCTCGCGCCGGGCGCCGACCTCGTGGTGCTGCAGCTCGTCCGCCTCGCCGCGCACCGCGCCGACGCCGGCGCGACGCCCGTGCTGGTCGACCTGATCGACGACCTGGCGCTGAACTTCGCTCGGCGGGCGGCGGTCGACTGCTGGTGGCTGCGCCCGGCGCTGGCCCTGGAGGCGCGGCTGCTGGCGCGTGCCCAGCGCCGGCTGGTCCGGCAGGCCGCCGGGGTGCTCCTGGTCAGCGACCGCGATCACCGGGAGATGGCGGCGCGGCTGCCGGCAGCGCTCGCCCGCCGCATCCGGACCGTCGGCCTGGCGGTCGAGCCCGGCGATGAAGCGCCGGAGACGGAGAACGTCGCAGCGGTGTCCGGCGAGTCGCCGCGGCTCGTCTTCACTGGCAATCTCGGCTACTTCGTGAACGACGACGCGATCTCGTGGTGGCTGCGAGAGGTGTGGCCAGCGCTTGCCGCTCGACACCCCGATCTGCACCTGGTGGTGGCGGGAGATCGGCCGCGGGCGAGGCTGCGGCGGAGCGTGGCCGTTGCCGGAGGAGGGACAGGCGCGGTGACGCTCGTCGAGTCGCCCCCCGACCTGCGGCGGCTGCTGGCAGGCGTCGCGGTCGCGCTGGCGCCGATGCGCTGCGGCTCCGGGGTGCCGGTCAAGATCCTGGAAGCGTGGGCCGAGGGCGTGCCGGTGGTGGCCTCGCCGTGGGCGGCGGCAGGCACGACCGGCGTGCCCGGAGAGGACCTGCTGGTGGCGAGCGCGCCGCGGCAGTGGGCGGAAGTGCTGTCCGACCTCCTACAGGACTCCTCGGCCCGGCGGCGCCTGGCAGTCAACGGCCGCCGGCGGCTGCTGGCCGACTGCTCGCGCCAAGCGGTGAAGGCCCAGCTCCTGGCAGCCGTGGCCGCAGCTCGCGGCGATTAGCTACGGCGCCGTCGGACCCCTGGACCGCCTACCAGCGATCGCGTCCGCCGTCGCGGTTGTTGCTGCCGCCGCCGCCTCCCCAGCCGCCGCCGGCGCTGCGGCCGGCGCCGCCGCCGCCCTCGGTGCGCGGCCGGGCCTCGTTGACGTTGAGCTTGCGGCCCATCAGCTCGCGCCCGTTGAGGCCGGTGATGGCCGCTTCGGCTTCGGTGCGCTCCGGCATCTCGAGGAAGCCGAATCCCTTCGACGAGCCAGTGACCTTGTCCTTGATGATCGTACAAGACGAGACCTGCCCGTAAGCCTCGAAGGCCTCTTTGAGCTGATCCTCGGTCATGCGGTAGGGCAGGTTGCCGACGTACAGGTTCATCATCTCCTCCTTGGAAAACGTTCCAATGCGTACGCTAACCCTGCAGGGGCTTGGCGCTGACCCGCAGGCAGACAGGCACTCCTCCCAGCCGGGGTGCCGCGACTGGCGACAGGCGGAGCCGCGGCCTCGCGGTCGGCTCGAGCCCTCGCACGATATCTGATCCGAGATGTCCCCCAGTTTGTAATTTCCGCCCGGACCATGGACGTCTTTTCGCAGCTGGTCGAATCACGCTGGGTTTGGGCCATGGACGATCCTGGTTGGCCAGAGGTAAGCACTTTTCGTGCCGGAAAACGCCCTGGCGCCAGGCAGCTCCAGGCCGACGGGTGACAGGCGGTAGTGTCCTAGATAGCCAGGACACTACCGAACACCGGACAGGCCTCGGTATTGATCTCTCGCGGTCATGTCACTAGGATCGCGGCGGCGCGGCACGACCAGGGCAGCTCGGTCCCAGCCGACCCGCGGCCTGCCGCCACCGCTCCGCACCCGCCGCAAGCCGTGAATTCGGAACGAGAAAGAGGTATTCGATGGTTGGTCACAGGTCCACGGGGAGCGCCCTGCCGCGCGCTCTGATCCTCTTGGTAGTCCTCGGGGCCGCGGTGCTGCTGGCGGCGACGTTCTGGCCCGGGCGCTCGCCCCGTATCGAGATCAAGCCGGCCCTGCCCGGGATCGGCAGGAGCACGCCGGTCCGGGTGACGCTCGACGACACCGGCCAGATCGACAAGGTGACCATCGAGGTCGTACAGGGGATGGACGTCAAGCAGGTCGCCGAGCGGAGCTTCCCCACCCATCCGCGCTGGGCCTTCTGGAAGGCAGGGGCGCCCGCCGTGCTGGAGGTCGCGGTCGGCCGTGACACCGTGCCCGGCTTGCGCGGCGGCAAGGCCACCATCCGCGTCACCGCGCAACGCGCCGGCTCGCTGCTGCGGCGGCCCGACCCGGCGGTGGCCGCGGTCGAGCTGCCGGTGCGCTTGGCGCCGCCGGCGCTCGCCGTGCTGTCGGGATTCCATTACGTGGCGCAGGGGGGCTGCGAGGCGGTGGTCTACCGGGTCGGCGAGGGGGCCGTGCGGGACGGTGTGCAGTCGGGCAAGTGGTGGTTCCCGGGCTATCCGCTGCCGGGCGGCAGCGATCCCCGCGCGCGGTTCGCGCTGTTCGCCGTCCCCTGGGATACCGGCGACGACTCCCAGGTGCGCCTGGTGGCGGTCGACGAGGTGGGCAACGAGGCGCACGCCGCCTTCGTCGACAAGTTCTTCCCCAAGCCGCTCAAGCACGACATCATCCAGCTCAACGACGCCTTCCTCGAGCGGGCGGTGCCCGAGATCATGCGCGAGACCCCCGACCTCCAGGACCGCGGCGGGCTGCTGCCGAACTACCTGGAGATCAACGGCGAGCTGCGCCGCCGCAACGGCAAGGCACTCGAAGATCTGGCCAGCCGGTCGGCCGATCACTTCCTCTGGAAAGAGCCCTTCCTGCCGATGCCCAACGCCAAGATCACCGCCGCCTTCGCACAGCGCCGCGACTACAGGTACAACGGCAAGCACGTCGACGAGCAGGACCACCTGGGCTTCGACATGGCCAGCGTCGAGCACGACGCGGTGCCGGCCTCGAACCGCGGCGTGGTGCTGCTCGCGCGTTACTTCGGCATCTTCGGCAACGCGGTCGTGGTCGATCACGGCTATGGCCTGATGAGTCTCTACGGGCACCTGTCGTCGATCGGGGTGCGCGAAGGCCAGCAGGTGGAGCGCGGGCAAGAGCTCGGCCGCTCCGGCAAGACAGGCCTGGCGGGCGGCGACCACCTCCACTTCACCCTGTTGCTGCGCGGCCTGCCGGTCAACCCGGTGGAGTGGTGGGACCCGCATTGGATCAGGGACCGGCTGGCGCGCAAGCTCGGCGCGGCCCTCCCCGTCGCCGGCGGCACGGCCGCGGCCGCGGCGTCAGCGCCAGCCGCGCCCCTCTCCCCGGCGGCGGCGCGTGCCGCGCGCCGGCATCCGGGCCGCCCGCACTGAGACGAAAATCGCCAGCAAGCGGGGCGGGGAGGGAGGAGGCGAAAGCGGGGACGGAGGGGGCGTCCTAGCCGCGCCGGCGGGGTGCGGCAGTGGTCGTCTTGGACCGGTGGGCGCGAGCCGGGCGCTCGGAACGCCCTGAACGCGGGGAGCGGTCGGAGCGCGCGCCAGGTCCGGCGGCGGCGGCGGCGTTGCGCCTGGCGCGGAGCAGCTGGTGCAGGTTGTCGCGGACCCAGCAATCGGCTCTCTCGAAGTGGCGGAAGTGACGCTCCCGGCGGCGGAACTCGGGGGTGTGGAAATACCGCCTCCCGCCACGCGTCACCGGTGGCAGGTCGGCATGCAGCAGCTCGTGGTAGACGACTGATTCGACGACGTAACGCGGCACGCTCGGGCGGTCGAGGACGCGGTGGATGCGGATCAGCCGGTCCTCATAGGAGTAGCTGCCCAGCTGCAGGCTGGCGGTGCGGGTGCGGCGGCAGTTGCTGGCGGGGTGCGCGTTCTCGCCGGCAGCCTTGCCCCAGGAGATGCGGACCTTCAGCCGCCCCCCGAAGTAGCGCTGGTTGAGGTCGGCGGCGATCTCCCGCAGGTCGAGCACGTCGCCCACCGGGCACAGAGACAAGCGGCGTGCCTCGGCGGCGGACGTCCCTGGGGCGGTCCGGGCTGCCTGCGGATCGCGCGGGCGGCCCAGACCGCCGGGGCTGCCCGGCGGCCGGCGATGGTGGTGGAAGTGCTCGCGGATGGCGGCCAGCGCCTGGCGGGCGGTCGCGCTGCCCTTGGCGCTGGCCAGGAACGCGGCGACCGCCCGCAGCACCGGATCGGGCGCACCCGCGAAGGAGCGATGAATCCGCAGGTGGATCGGTGACGGGGGGGCAGGCACTGGCCTGGCCGCCGCATGGGCCGCCCGCACCGAGAGGATGGTGCGGCGGTTGTCGGTCAGCAAGAGCGAGCGCAGCCGCCCGCCGGTGAGCCGGCTCAGCCGGCGAAACAGCTCGGCGTAGGCGTGCTCGGGCCGCCGTGGCTGGGGGCGGACGGGCGCCAGGGGAGATGGCCGCGGGGGCCGCCCGCCGCCGAACAGTTCGAGCTGTAGCGGCCGGTGCGAGACCTGGGGGCCGCCGGCCTTGGCGCGGTCGGTGCGGTCGGCCGAGAGCTGGCGCTGAGGGGGTTGGTGGGGCTGGCGCGGCGGGCGGCGCGCCGGCGGCCGGCGAGATGCGGCTGCCGGCGATCTCATGCGCTTTCCAGGCAAAATCCCCCTCCGTCTCAGGAAAACCGCCCCGCAGTGGCCGCCCGAGCAACGGTGCCGCGCGCGTCGCGGGCGGCTCCTTCACGCTGGCGGATGACACTCTAACACAGCCCCGGCGGGCCTTTTCGGGCAAATCGAGCTCTCGGCGCCGCCCGCCGCCGGCCCGTCGAGCCGGTAGGTGCCAGCCGAGGAGGCCGGGTCGTGACTGCGGGCGATTCGCTCCCGTAAGCATTGTTTGTCTAGGCTTCATGGATCGCCGCGGCAGGCAGGGTTGAACGACACTGCCGCGGGAGCGCCTCTCGGGCGCTCCTCCCGTCGCGAAAGGGAGTCTCAGGTTCCTGGCAACCAGCGCTCGCCGATCGCCAGCAGGCGCACCCTGCCAGGGTCCGTGGTGCCGCCACCCGCGGCGCTACCCGCGCCTCCCGCACTACCCGCGCCTCCCGCCCCCCCCGCGCCTGCGGCGATGGCCTCGAAGAGGACCTTCGGCGGCAGGTCGATCGGCTCGTCGGTCAGGTCGAAGGTGCCCCAGTGCATCGGCACCATCCAGCGCGCGCCCAGGTCGCGGAAGGCCCGCCAGGCGTCGGCGGGATCCATGTGGGAGTAGGCCATGAACCAGCGCGGCTCGTAGGCGCCGATGGGCAGGAAGGCGACGTCGATCGGCGCGCAGCGGCGGCCAATCTCGGCGAAGCCGGGGAAAGACCCTGAATCGCCGGCGAAGTAGTAGCGGCGGCGGCCGGAATCGAGCAGCCAGGAGCACCACAGGGTCGAGTTGCGGCGGCTGTCGAGCCGGTTCGACCAGTGCTGCGCCGGCAGGCAGGTCAGCGTCCAGCGGCCGCGCCGGACGGACTGCCACCAGTCCAGCTCCCGCACCGCCGCCGGCGCCCCAACGGTCGCGTGGCCGCGGCTCCGCCCGGCACTCCTTGCCTGTCGCCGGCGCAGCCAGCCGGCCAGCCCGAGCGGCGCGTACCAGTCGACGCCGGGCGGCAGCCGCGCCACGGTCCAGGCGTCGAGGTGGTCGTAGTGGTTGTGCGAGAGCACCGTGAAAGCCTGTGCCGGCACCGCGGCGAGCGGGATGCCCGGTGGCGAGTGGCGCCGCGGCAGCAGGGCCCGGGCCCCCCAGTGCGGGTCGGTGAGGAAGACCTCGCCGCCGTCCTGCACCGCGAAGGTCGCATGGCCGACCCAGGTGATCGAGTCCGGGGCGCCCGGATCCGCCAGGTAGGCGCCGTCGTTGGGCAACAACGGCACGCATGGCGCCCGCCGCTTGTCGTAGGGGTTGTGCCCGAGCTTCCAGCGCAGCAGGTCGCGAAGCCCGCGAGAGGGCTGGCCCCAGGGGTTGAAGTAACGCCCGAGCGCTCGGTGGGGAGCAAAGAGGAGATCCTGCCAGGCCGGCTGGGTGTCTGGATGCATGGATGATCGAGGTATATCTGGCACACCCGCTGCCCTGCCGTGCCGGCGACGGTAGTTGCTCTATCATGAGCGCCCGCGGCTTGCCAACCGGCCGTCGCGGGTGCGCGGGCCGGCCCGGCGGCGGGTAGTGTCCTGGCTGGCAATCCAGGACACTACCCGTTCCGACCCAGGCAGGCGGGTGGCCTGGGCCTAGCGCTGGGGGGTGGCCTGGAGCACCGTGGCCGCAGGGGAGGAGATGGCCGGCGGAGGGTGATTCCCCGTAGGCTCTGGCGCAAAGGCGCCGCGCGGCCTACCATAGGGGGGCCCGGAGGTGCGCCGCGGCCCGCGAGGTGTCCCGGTTGGCGGTAGAGCCGCACTTATGAGGGCAGAAGCCCCCCCGAGCAAGGAGATGGGTCATGAGCAACTGGGAAGATCGCGAAGACAACACGATCTACAAGGTGGTCGTCAACCACGAAGAGCAGTACTCGATATGGCCCGCGCACCGCGAGCTCCCGCTCGGCTGGAACGACGTCGGCAAGAGCGGCAAGAAGGACGAGTGCCTGGCCCACATCAAGGAAGTCTGGACCGACATGCGGCCGCTGTCGCTGCGCAAGAAGATGGAAGAGATGGAGCGCGAGCGCCAGGCCAGCGAGGGGACGAACTAAGTGTCCCGGTCGGTTCATTGCGCATACTACTCACCGGCCCTCTGCGCCCCTGGGCGTTGCGACCCGCCGGGAGTGCCGCCAATGGTGGACTCGGCGGCCGCCTCCTCGACATAGTTTCGACTATGCCTCGTCGGCGACGCCTTGCCAGGAACGCAGATGGCTCGGCGATTAGCATGCGAATGAACCGACCGGGCCACTAGCCTTCCGGCCCGCACGCGCGCCTGCCCGCTCGAGGGCATTCTCGAGGGCACTCTTCAGGGGCATTGGCAACGTGAAACCCAGCGCCTCTCCAGTCGAGCGGTGGCTCGCCTACCGCGAGGTGAATCCGCGCGCCCGCCTGCGCTTGTTCTGCTTCCCTTACGCGGGAGGCGGCGCCTCGGCATACCGCGGTTGGGCGGCGGCGCTGCCTGCCGACGTCGAGGTCTGTCCGGTCCAGTTGCCGGGGCGCGAGAGCCGCCTGCGCGAGCCGGCGATCGACCGGTTCGCGCCGCTCATCCAGGCGCTCGCCGACGCCCTGCAAGCCCATCTCGGCCTGCCGTTCGCGTTCTTCGGCCACAGCATGGGCGCGATGCTCTCCTTCGAGCTCAGCCGTGAGCTCCGCCGGCGGGGCGGCCCGCTGCCGCTGCACCTCTTCGTGTCCGGCAGGCGGGCGCCGCAGGTCCCGGCCCGCGAGGAGGACATCCACGACCTGCCGGAGCCCGAGTTCCTCGCCAAGCTGCGCGAGCTCAATGGCACGCCCGAGGAGGTCCTGCAGCACGCCGAGCTGATGCGCCTGCTCCTGCCGGTGCTGCGGGCCGACTTCGCGGTCAACGAGACCTACGTCTTTCGCCCGGAGGAGCCCCTCGACCTCGGCATCTCGGCCTTCGGCGGGATGGGGGATGCGGAGGTGAGCCGCGAAGACATCGTCGGGTGGAGCGAGCACGCGCGCGGCACCTTCCGGCTGCGCATGCTCCCCGGCGATCACTTCTTCCTGCACAGCGCGCGCGATCTGCTCACCGAGTCGGTGGCTCGCGATCTGGCCGAGCTGACCCGGTTGGCCGAGCAGGTGCGACCTGCCGGGAGCGCCGGCTCGAACCTCCGGTGACCGTACCCCCCGATCTCGGCCCTGGCGACGGCCTGCCGGAGACCGCGCCGGAGATCGCACCGGAGATCGCGACGGAGATCGACTTTGCGCCGCGCTCCGCGGGCGGTGTGGCGCTGCCGCCGGGGGAGATCCACGTCTGGTCGGTGCCGCTCGATCCCGCCCCCGCGATCGTCGAGCGCCTGGCGAGGAGCCTTGCCGCGGACGAGTGGGAGCGCGCCCGGCGTTTCCGCTTCGACCGTCACCGCCGCCGGTACCAGGTGGGCCGCGGTGTCCTGCGGGAGCTGCTCGGCGCTTATCTTGGCATGCCGGCCCGGGAGGTGGTCTTCTCCTATGGCCCCCGGGGCAAGCCCTTCCTCGGCGGGCCGGCGGCGGCCGGCGGCCTCTTCTTCAACCTCTCCAATTCGCACGAGCTGGCGCTGATCGGGTTGCTGCGCGGTCCCGAGATCGGCGTCGACGTCGAGCTCCTGAAGCCGATGCCGGACCTCGAGCAGATTGCCGAGCGCTTCTTCTCGGCCAGCGAGCGCACGGCCTTGCGCGCGCTTCCCGCCGACCAGAAGCGCGAAGGCTTCTTCAACTGCTGGACGCGCAAGGAGGCCTACCTCAAGGCGGTGGGCGAGGGACTCGCGGCGCCGCTCGACTCCTTCGACGTCACCCTGATCCCCGGCGAGCCGCCGCGCATGCTGACCCTGAAAGGGGACGCCGAGCGCGCCGGGCGCTGGTCCTACCGTTGTTTCCGCCCCGCCAGCGATTACATCGGCGCGTTGGCGATCGAGGGGATCGGCGGCTTCGCGAGCGAGGGCGGCGCGTGGGCGGTCAGGACCTACCGGTTCGAGAATTCCCCCTAGGAGCGGGGTAGTGTCCTGATTGCTGAGCCGAGGACACTACAGCCGGTTGCCCTGCTCGTCGTAGGCGTAGACGCCACGGCCCACCTTGCGTCCCAGGCGGCCGGCCCGCACGTGCTGCACGAGCAGCTGGTTCGGGCGGTAGGCCTCGCCGAGCGTTCGGTGCAGGAACTCGAGGATCGACAGGCGCACGTCCAGCCCGACGAGATCGACCATCTCGAAAGGCCCCATGGGGTGGTTCAGCCCGAGCTTGAGCGCCTTGTCGATGTCGGCGGCGCTGGCCACTCCCTCCTGCAGCATGCGGAACGCCTCGTTGCCGATCAGCGCGTTGATGCGCGAGGTCACGAAGCCCGGCGCCTCGTTGATCAGCACGATCTCCTTGCCCATGCGCTCACCCACCGCGCGCAGCGTCGCCAGGGTGGCGGGCGAGGTCTCCAGGCCGCGCACCAGCTCGATCAGCTTCATCAGGTGGACCGGATTGAAGAAATGCATGCCGGCGAACCGCTGCGGCCGGCCGGTGGCGGCCGCCATCTCGGTGATCGACAGCGCGGAGGTGTTGCTCGCCAGCAAGGCGTGCTCGGGGGCGAGGCGGTCCGCCTCCTGGAACAGCCGCATCTTGAGGGCGATGTCCTCCGGCGCCGACTCGATGACCAGGTCGGCGGCGGCCACGGCGTCGGGTAGCCGCTCCGCCAGCCGCAGGGCGTCGCGCGCCCTCTCGGCGGCCTCGGCGGCGACCTTCTTCAGCTCGACCCCCCTCGCCAGGTTGCGCTGGATCGCGGCCTCCGCCTTGGCGAGGGCCGCCGGTTCCGGATCGTAGAGGCGAGTGGCGAAGCCTGCCATCGCCGACACCTGGGCGATGCCGCGGCCCATGGTGCCGGCGCCGAGCACGGCGATGGTGTGGATGGCAGCGGAAATGTCCTCCGGGGCCGCCGGGGCCGCCGAGGCCGCCGTGGCCACCGGGCTGGGCTCGGCCATGGTCAGGACACCGGGATGCTGTGGACGCCGGTGGTCTTGGCGGCCAGGTTGCGGAGCTCGTCGGCGATGGCCAGAGTGTTGCGCGTCGCCGCCCTGATCAGCTCCTGGAGCTCCTCGGTCACGGCGTAACGCTCCAGGATCTCCCGGCCGAGCCGGTGGTGATGGGCTTCCTCGGGTTGGATGACGTCCTCGTAGAGGTCGGCCGTCTGGTCGTCGCCGGCCGCGCGGCAGAAACCGACGAACTGGCGGTTGCGCACCTGGGCGATGGCCTCGCTGGCGAAAGGCCCGCCGGCGATGCGCTCGACGGTGGTGCGCAGGCCTCGCAGGTACTGGTAGAGCGGGCTGTGGCCGTCGGCCAGCGGGTCGAATCCGGCCAGGTCCTCGCCGAGCTGCGCCAGGCGCTCGCTGATCAGGCCGTAGTGCTTCATCTCGTCGCCGCACTGCAGGGCGAGGCACATCTTGGCGTCGACCTCGGGAGTCGTCGGCATCCACAGGGCCGCCAGCTCGGAGGCTTCGAGCTCGCTCTTCAGCGCCAGGCGCAGCAGGTTGACCACCTCCACCCGCCCTTCCGACTCCGCTTCCAGGGTCTCCGTCTCCCCCAGCTGGGCGAAGAGTCGGTCCATCTCCGTCACCAACTGATCGACGAACTCGAGGCTGTTCACTGGGCGCTCCTTTGGTTGTCCTAGCTCTCCAGGGTGCGCAACACGGCGCGGATCGGCGAGGCGTCGAGCCCGGCCAGCTTCAGCGGCAGGGCGATCAGCTCGTAGATCCCTTCCGGCACGCCGTCGAGCAGCAGCCCCTCGAGGATCGCGACACCGCCGCGCGCCAGCGCGTGGTGAGCGAGCAGCTCCTTGCTGTCGAAGGGGTCGACCGAGGGCGTGTCCATGCCCACCAGCAGCACCGCCCGCTCCGCGAGCAGCGCCGCCAGCTCGGGCGACAGGGCGGTGAAGCGCTCGGGGAAGACGCGGCGGTCGCGCACGCTGTCGCTGCGGAACAGCAGCCGGCGCGGGCTCGCGAGGTCGATCCCCTCGACGTGGCGCGGCTCGATCAGGGGCGCCGCCGGCACCCTCACCACCCGGCACGGCCCGAGATACGGCTCGATCGGCATCTCGGCGATCCCTTCGCCGCGCGGCTCGGTGTGGAACGGCGCGTCGGCGTGCGCCCCGAGGTGCGGCGTGGTGGTGATCACCGCGACGTTGACGCTGGCCCCCTCCGCGATCGACCAGGCCAGCCGCGCCTGGAAGGCAGTGTCCCCGGGCCAGACCGGAGTCTCAGGGCGTACCGTGGGCGAGATGTCATAGAGCATGGCGCCCCCTCCTTCCAGCACCCGGATCATACCCCCTTACGAAGTGCGCCCTATTCTTCGGTGGGGTCCGTTACCCTGCCACCTCGTGGGCATCCTCCTGCAGGGGAGGATCCTCACGAGGGAGACGCGCAGCTTACCCGGCCGCCCCCGACCGCTGGTGTAGGATAGAAGTCCGCGCCGGCGGAGGAGGGGTGTTGGGCAAGCCAGACGATGAGCCGAGAGGGGGGCACGAGGTGCTGGTGGCCGACCACCTGCCGGAAGCCCTCGAACGGATCGAGGAGGCACAGCGCCCGGTCGTGGAGCGGATCGCCCACCATGTGCGCGGCATCCTGTCGGCGCTGGACCTGGATCTCTCCGATCCGAACCTGGCCGAGACTGATCTCCGGGTGGCCCGGATGTACCTCGAGATGTTCCAGGGCCTTGCCGAGGGAGCGGAGCCGAAGGTCACCACCTTCCCGAACCAGGAAGGCTACAGCCACATGGTGATGGAGAAGCGGATCCCCTTCTACTCGCTGTGCGCCCATCACCTGGTGCCGTTCTACGGCCATGCGCACATCGCCTACATCCCGCGCGACCGGATCCTCGGCCTGTCGAAGTTCTCGCGCATCCTCGAGTTCTACGCCAAGCGCCCGCAGCTGCAGGAGCGGATCACCGAGCAGGTCGTCTCCTTCCTCGAGGAGAAGCTGCAGCCGCAGGGAGCGATGGTGGTGATCGAGGCGCGGCACCTCTGCGTCGAGATGCGCGGCGTCAAGAAGCCCGGGGCACAGACCGTCACCTCCGCGCTGCGCGGCATCTTCCACCAGCGGCAGGTGCGCGAGGAGTTCCTCGATCTGCTGCGTCATGAATAGGCCAACGAACGTCATGGCGGCACGGCGGGCGCGGGCGGCGGTGCTCGCGCGCCTGGCAGCGCTTGCACAGGCGGCGATGCTCGCGCTGGCCTGCCTCGCCGGCGCCTCCTGCTCAGGCGGCGGCGCCGGCTCCGTCGGCTCCATCGGCGCCATGGCCGATCTGACCAACCCGTTCCTCGGGCCGGACTACTCGGCATGGCTGATCGGGCCGGTGGCACGCATCGCCAGGCCCGAGGAGATCAAGACCTTCCTCGCGCTGCACGACGACGGCGAGGCCGCGGCGTTCATCCAGCAGTTCTGGGAGCGCCGCAACCCCAAGCCGGGCCAGGCCAATCCGCTGCTCGCCAGGTTCGAGGAGCGCTCCGAGGTGGCGGACAAGAAGTACAGCGAGGCCGGCCTGCTCGGACGGCGCACCGATCGCGGCACCGTCTTCATTCTCTACGGTCCGCCCGGCAAGGGCGGCTTCGAGGTGGCGCGGCGGCCGACCGACCCGCCGATCGAGGTCTGGCAGTACGGCGCCAGCGCGCCCGCCGGCCTGGACGGCAGGCACCCGGACCCGTTCTACCGCTTCACCAAGCGCGGCGAGCTGACGGTCCTCTACGTCCCGCGGCCGGGAAGCGAGCCGCTCAGCGCGGCGCCCCCGCCGTGATCCCGGCCCTGGCGCCTGCCGGCCGCCCCTGATCTGCCTTCGCCGCACGAGAGAACGCCATGACCCAGCCTCGCGCCGTGCTCGCCGGGACCGGGATCGCCATCCCGCCGCTCGAGGTCGACAATCACATGCTGGCGCGCATCATCGAGACCGACGACGCCTGGATCCGCGAGCGCAGCGGCGTCGTGACGCGCTTCTACGTGGAAGCCGGAGTCGCCTCGTCCGACCTCGGCGTCGCGGCGGCCCGCGCCGCGCTGGCCAACGCCGGGATCGAGGCCGGCGAGATCGACTACCTGGTGTGCGCCACGATGACCCCGGACCACTACTTCCCGGGCACCGGCACGCTGATCCAGCAGAAGCTGGGCATCGGGCCGCTGCCGGCGCTGGACATCCGCCAGCAGTGCGCCGGCTTCGCCTACGGGCTGCAGGTGGTGGACGCCCTCATCCGCAGCGGCATCGCCCGCACCGTGCTGCTGGTGGGCGCCGACGTTCACACCTCCCTGATGCCGTTCTCGGCCCGCACCTTCGAGGTGTTGCACGGCCGCGATCCGGGCCCGTTGCCGCCCGAGGACTTCGAGTGGAACTCGCGGTTCCGCCACCTGCTGGTGCTGTTCGGCGACGGCGGCGGCGCGATGGTCTTCCGGCGTGGCGACGCCGGCGACGGCGACCGCGGCATCCTCGGCGCGGCGCTCTTCGGCGACGGCAATCACCGCGACATCCTCTACGTGCCCGGCGGCGGTTCCCAACGCCGGCCCTTCGTCAGCTGCGAGATGATCCGGCGCGCCGAGACCGTGCCGGTGATGGACGGCCGGGCGGTGTTCAAGCTGGCCGTCACCCGCATGCCCGAGGTCACCCGCCGGGTGCTCCGCGATTGCGGCCACGGCCTCGAGGACCTCGACCTGCTGGTGATGCACCAGGCCAACCTGCGGATCAACGAGGCGTCGCAGAAGGCGCTCGGCCTGCCCGACGAGAAAGTGCACAACAACATCCAGCGCTACGGCAACACCACCTCGGCGACCTTGCCGATCGCCTTCTACGAGGCGCAGCAGGCAGGCAAGGCGCCGGCAGGCGCTCTGGTCGCTTTCACCGCCCTGGGCGCGGGCCTGCACTGGGGCTCGGTACTGGTCCGGGTCTAGATGCCCGCCACGGCCAATCCCGATCCGACCGCCATTGCCGCCGCCCTCTCGCGGCGGGTCATGGGCCAGGAGCAGGCGGTGCGCGAGATGGCGATCGCCATCGCCAAGCAGCTGGCGGGGCTGCGGGTGGGCAACATCCTGATGATCGGTTCCTCGGGGACAGGCAAGACCACGCTGATGCGCGCCGTCGAGTCCTACCTCGCCGCCGATCCGGAGCTCGCCGGCCGCTCCGCGGTGGTGCGCATCCATGCCAACGTGCTGGGGGAGGAGGCCGCGCGCGGCCGTCCCGGCGAAGCGGTGCTCGGGCGCCTGCTGACCCGCGCCCGCGAGCAGCTGGGTCCCGCGGCGCCGCTGTCCGAGTTGCTGCGGCGCGCCGGCTCCGGCCTGGTGTTCGTCGACGAGGTGGACAAGATCCGCGCCCGGGTGGGCGACGTGCCGAACATCGCCGGCATCCGCGCCCAGGAAGCCCTGCTGACGCTGATCGAGAACGAAGCGGTCGAGCTCGAGCTGCCGCCCTGGGCCGGCGGCGGCGCCGCCACCGTCGACTCGTCGGGCCTGCTGTTCGTCTGCGCCGGCGCCTTCGAAGGGCTCTATGACTCCGTCTACGACCGCGTCACCATCGGCAAGGACCGCGGCGCGCTGCAGCCGGTCACCGTGGTCGAGGCCGGCAAGGTACACGAGAAGGTGGTGTTCCAGCTGCGGCGCTGGCTGCGCAACGAGGATCTCTTCGAGTACGGCATGAGCCCGCAGTTCCTGTCGCGCTTCGACGCCGTGGTGCTGCTCAACGATCTCACGCTCGACGAGCTGGTGCGGATCTTCCTCGAGGCCCCGGACTCCGCCTACCACCAGACGCGCGCCTACTTCGCCAGCCGCGACATCCACCTCGCGCTGTCGCCCGCCGCCGTGCGCCGCATCGCACTGGAAGCCGCCCGCCAGCCCCGTCTCGGCGCCCGCGCCCTGAAGGAGGCCTTCCGCCGGGTCATCCGCGACTACGAGTTCGACCCCTCCGTGGCGGCCAGCGGCGGCGTGCTGATGCTCGACGTGCAGGAGGTCGAGGCGGCGCTCGCGGTGTAAGACCGGAGCAGCTACTGGTGTTCGCGGAGTGCCGGGCCTTACCGGTGTCGCCGTTCCTCCAGAAGTGCCGCCAACCGCTGCTTGCGCCGCCGCGCCCGCAGCCACTGCGGCAGCAGGGTAACCAGCACCAGGAGCGAGATCGGCACGATGAGCCTGGGCAACTGCGCGCTGATCTCCTTGTACATATCGCCATGGCGACCGGCGGCGGCGTGCGCCACGGCGGCGATGAAGAAGGTGTAGATGGTCACCGTCGGGGCGACGCCGATGGCAGTCGTGGCAAGGAACAGCGGCGGGCGCACTCCGGCCAGCGCGGCGCCGTAGTTGACCAGCGGGAAGGGGAGCGGCAGGAAGCGCACCGCCACCAGGTTCCAGAAACCGCGCCGGCCGATGGCCAGCTCCACTTTGCGCAGCCGGTGGCCGGCCACGTGACGGACGAAGTCGCGGCCTAGCCCCCTCCCCAGAAAATAGCTTGCTGCGCCCCCCAGGATGACGCCGGCAAAGTTGTAGAGCGATCCCGCGGCACCGCCGAACACCACGCCGCCGACGATCATCAACGGCGTTGCCGGCACGCCCAGCGGCGACAGCAGCAGGTAGCTGCCGACCAGCAGCGCTGGCGCCCACCAAGACTGGCGCAGCCTGTTGATGGCGGTGTTCAGCGCCGGTCCCGAGAGATATCCGCCGAGAGGTGTCCAGTGCACGGCGGCGAAGACGCCTACAAGGAGCGCTGGCAGCAACAGGAACCGCACGAGGAGGCGGCGAGGCACCCGACGAGACGGGCGGCTGTGAGCGGTGGGCATCAACTCGAGATCAGTAGGTGCGCCAATGCGTGGAAGCCGCTCCCTTGCCCGATGGCGGGCGGCAGCGGCAGGGCGTCGGCGCTAATGCGAAGCCTCTCCGGAACCGCCACCAGGCCCGGCAGGGGCTCCGGTCGAGGGGGCGGCGGCGGGGAGGTGCAGGAACTCCCGCATCTGGCGGTTCAGGATCTCCTGCGAGGCCGGGTCCATGAAATTGAGGCGCAGCTCGTTGATCACCATCACCTCGGCCTTGCCCCACTCGGCCCAGCAGTCGGCGCAGATCCCGGCCTGCACCTCGCGGCCGGCGGCGCCGGGCAGCGGCGGCCGCGCGAGCCGCGGCGCACCGGCGCGGCCGCAGCGCAGGCAATGGAAGTCCGCGGCGGGCGGCTGGGCCGGGGATGGCTCGGGGGCCATGCTCAGCCCACCTCTCCGGGGAGGATGATACGGCTCTCGGAGCGCTGCAGCACCTCGCGCGGCACCCGCACCACCAGCACCAGGTCGTGGTCGTCGCGCGGCGCGCCTTTCAGGCTCTTGACCAGGTCGTCGGGCACCGCCAGCTTGACGTAGGCCGGCCGCTTCGGGTTCTGCCGCGCGCTCTCGAGCACCAGCTCCTGCATCGCCATCAGCTCCACCCTCTCGGGATACTTTTCCAGCGCCCAGGTCAGGGCCTTCCTAAGATCGTCCATGGCCGCGATTCTACTCGCCGTCACCCGGCGCGCCGCTCTCCGGCGTCTCCGGGGTCTCCGGGGTCTCCGGGAGCTCCGGGGGTGCCCGGGCCAGGGGCGCCGGACGACGCGAGCGCGGCGGGCACGGCGGCGAGCGCCCGCTGGAAGAAGCCGATGGTGCGCTCGATGCCTTCGTCGAGCGCGACCCTGGGCTCCCAGCCGAGCAGCGTGCGGGCGAGCGTGATGTCGGGCTGGCGGGTATGCGGGTCGTCCTCGGGCAGCGGCCTGAAGACGATCGGGCTCCTGCCGCCTGCCGCGCTCTCCTCCCCCCCCTCCCTCCCCTTCCTTCCCTGGCCCTGGACGATGCGGCGGATGGTCTCGGCGAACTCGAGGATCGTCATCTCGTGCGGGTTGCCGATGTTGACCGGCAGCGCGACGTCCGACAGCAGCAGGCGGTAGATGCCCTCCACCAGGTCGTCGACGTAACAGAACGAACGCGTCTGGGTGCCCCGGCCGAACACCGTCAGCGGCTCTCCCCGCAGCGCCTGCTGGATGAACGCCGGCACCACCCGCCCGTCGCGCAGCCGCATCCGCGGACCGTAGGTGTTGAAGTTGCGCACGATGCGCACCTCCAGGCCGTGATAGCGGTGGTAGGCCATGGCCATGGCCTCGGCGAACCGCTTCGCCTCGTCGTAGACGCCGCGCGGGCCGACCGGGTTGACGTTGCCCCAGTAGCTCTCCTTCTGTGGGTGCTCCTTGGGGTCGCCGTAGACCTCGGAGGTGGAGGCGAGCAGGAAGCGCGCTCCCTTGGCGCGGGCCAGGCCGAGCGCGTTATGGGTGCCGAGCGACCCGACCTTGAGCGTCTGGATCGGCAGCTCGAGGTAATCGATCGGCGACGCCGGCGACGCGAAGTGCAGCACGTAGGCGACTTCCCCCGGGACCTCGAACGGCGTCGTCACGTCGTGCTGCAGGAAGTCGAAGTCCGGACGTCCCAGCAGGTGGGCGAGGTTGTCGCGGTTGCCGGTCAGCAGGTTGTCGACGCACACCACCTCGTGGCCCTCGCGCAGCAGCCGCTCGCACAGGTGCGAGCCGAGGAAGCCGGCGCCGCCGGTGATCACCGCCCGGCTCATGCGGGAGCCTCCTCGAGGGTGGCGGCCCGGGCCGCCGGGCGGCCGATCGAGATGTACTCGAAGCTCGCCGCCGCCATCTTCTCCGGCGCATAGAGGTTGCGCAGATCGACGACCAGCGGCCGCCGCAGCAGCGCGTGCAGCCGGTCGAGCTCGAGCTTGCGGAACTGGTTCCACTCGGTGCAGATGACCAGCGCGTCGGCGCCGCGCGCCGCCTCGTAGGCGTTGTCGCAGAAGCGCACGGCGGGGAAGAGCGGGCGGCAGGCCGGCATCGCCTCGGGATCGAAGGCGCGCACGGCGGCGCCGCCGTCGAGCAGCCCCTGCACGATCGGCAGCGCCGGCGATTCGCGGATGTCGTCGGTGTTGGGCTTGAACGACAGGCCGAGCACGGCAATGGTGCGGCCGGCGATGGTCCCCAGGGCGCGTTCGATCTTGGTCACCATGCGCGCCTTGGTGGCCTCGTTGACGTCCAGCACCGCCTCGATGATGCGGAAGGCCAACCCCTGGTCACGGGCGATCTGCGCCACCGCCCGCGTGTCCTTGGGGAAGCACGAGCCGCCGAAGCCCGGGCCGGGGGCGAGGAACTTGGGGCCGATGCGGCTGTCGAGGCCCATGCCGCGCGACACCACCTCGACGTTGGCGCCGAGCGCCTCGCACAGCTCGGCCACCTCGTTGATGAAGGAGATCTTGGTGGCGAGGAAACCGTTGGACGCGTACTTGATCAGCTCGGCGCTCTCGACGTCGGTGATCACGAACGGCACGTCGGCGGCGACGAGCGGCGAGTAGACGTCGAGCATCAGCTCGATCGCCCGCTGGTCGCGCGAGCCGATGACCACCCGGTCGGGGTGCATGAAGTCCTCGATCGCCGAGCCCTCGCGCAGGAACTCGGGGTTCGACACCACGGCGAACGGGTGCTGGCCGCCGGCGCCTTCGCGCACGATGGTCTCGATCATCTTGCCGGTGCCGATCGGCACCGTGCTCTTGGTGACGATCACCTTGTAGCCGTTGAGGTGCCGCGAGATCGAGGCGGCGACCTCGCGGATGAAGGTGAGGTCGGCCGAGCCGTCGCTCTTCGGCGGCGTGCCGACGGCGATGAAAATGGCCTGCGCCTCCTCGATCGCCGGCGGCAGGTCGGTCGAGAAGCGCAGGCGCCCCTCGTCCATGTTCTTCTGCACCAGGGTGTCGAGCCCCGGCTCGTAGATCGGCACCTGTCCCTGGGACAGCGCCGCCACCTTGGCGGCGTCCTTGTCGACGCCGACCACGTGCATGCCGAAGTCGGCCAGGCAGGCGCCGGTGACCAATCCGACGTAACCGCTTCCAACGACGCAGATGTTCATGACCAGGGCAGCCTTCGCGAGAGATCGATCCGCTTCACGCCGGATCCGTCAGAGTCTGGGAAGGGACGGCCGCCGGCGCCGCGTGCTGCTCGCGATACCAGCGGACGAAGCGGTGCAAGCCCTCCCGGATCGGGACCTTCGGAGAGTAGCCCAGCAAGCGCGCCGCCTTGCTGACGTCGGCGTAGGTGATCGGGACGTCGCCGGGCTGGGCGGGAAGATACTCGATGCGCGGTTCGACGGCAAGCTCCTCGGCGAGCCAGCGCACCAGGTCGGCGAGCGCGGTGGTGTCGGCGCCGCCCAGGTTGAGGATCTCGAACCCGGGTGCCAGGGCGAGCGTCGCCTCGAGGCCGTCGACGATGTCGTCGACGTAGGTGTAGTCGCGGCGGCTGCCGCCGTCGCCGTACAGCGGCACCGGCTCGCCGCGGGACAGCAGGTCGGTGAACTTGGCGATCGCCATCTCCGGCCGCTGCGCCGGGCCGTAGACGGTGAAGAAGCGCAGGCAGGCGGTGCGCAAGCCGTAGAGGTGATGGTAGTTGTAGCAGAGCAGCTCGCCGCTCCGCTTCGTGGTGGCATAGGGGCTGATCGGTTGGTCGACCGGGTCGTCCTCCGCGAAGGGCACCTTGGTGTTGATGCCATAGACCGAGGACGAGGAGCCGAACAAGAACAGCCGCGGCCCGTGGCGGCGGGCCGCCTCGAGCAGGCGCAGAGTGCCGATGCAGTTGACGTCCTCGTAGAGCACCGGCTCGCGCAGGCTCGGGCGGACGCCGGCGCGGGCGGCGAGGTGGACGACCGCGTCGAAGGCGCCGCCCGCGAACAGCCGCTCGACCAGGGCGGCGTCGCGGATGTCTCCCTCGACCAGCCGGAAGCGGTCGCTAAGGTCGGTCTCGCTCTGCGGCGCCGGCGGTTCCAGGGGCGTCGGCGGTGCCAGTGGCGCCAAGAGCCGGGCGAGATTGCGGCGCTTGCGCTCCGGATCGTAGAAGTCGTTGAAGTCGTCGAGCACCGTCACCCGGTCGCCGCGGACGAGGAGCCGCCGCGCCAGGTGCGAGCCGATGAAGCCGGCGCCGCCGGTGACCAGGATGTGAGAGGACATGAAATCGGTGGGGATCCCCGTTCAGCCTGGCGGTGGCGGCGGCGGCGTCTCCGAGAGGGGGGGCGTCGAGGGTGACGGCGGTGTCGTCGGGGGTGGCTGGGGCGAGGAGGGCGGCGACGGTGCCGGCTTTTCCGGGGGGCCCGGGGGGGCTGCGGCCGGCTGCTGGCCGCCCCTTCCCGCGGTGGCGTCCTGGTAACGCTGCTTGATCCCCGCCTTCTGGCGGTTCTGAACCAGCCAGCGCAGCATCGGCGACCTGTTCACCCCGACGATAACATCGTTGATCGCGTCGTAGATGCCAGGGTCGTTGAGCAGCAGCGAGGCGCTGCCCTTGCCCTCGACCAGGCGGTCCGTGGCCGTGTCGAGATGCTGGACCGTCTCCCGCAGGCGCTCGCTGACCTCGCGGCCGTAAGCCTCGTCCTCGAGCAGGCGCGGCAGCAGCGCCTGGCTGTTGCCGAAGCGGGCGGTCAGGTCCTTCAGGTCCTTGCTGGCCCCGTTCAGGTTCGCCAGGGTCTCGTCCACCCTGGCGCGCTCGCCGGGGTCGTTGAGCAGCGCCGGCAGGGCTCCCGGGCCGTGCTGGGCGCTCTCCACCACCTTGTCCAGGCGCTCGATCACGCCGTTCAGGCGCTCCCCCAGCCGGCGGTCGTTGACCAGCCGGGGCAGCACGCCGGGGCCGCTCTCCATCGCGTTCGTCAGCCGCTGCAGGCTCTGCAGGGTGGCGACCGCCGATTCCCGCAGCTGGCGGCCGGTCGCGGACTCCGTGGTCAGCTCCCCGAGCAGACCCTCACCCCTGTCCATCCGGGCGAGGATGTGCTGCAAGGAGTGCGAGATCTGCGCCACGTTCCCCATCACGTCCTCGCCCGAGGCGACCAGGGCGTCGAGATTGGCTTCGGAGGCGGCGGGGATCTCGCCCTCGTCGGGGATGGTGGGGTACCTCTCCGAGCCCGAGTTGAGCTCGATGTACTTGTCCCCCAGCAGGCCGAGGGTGGTGATCTTCGCCTTGGTCATCTGCTCCTTGTCCGGCGCCGGCACCGGCGTCTGCGGCGCGCGCAGACGCTCGCTGTAGCGGCGATCGATCGCCAGCCAGACGTCGATCTCCCGCTGCTGGGGGTTCTTGGGCAGCACCACCTTCTCGACCGTGCCAACGTTGACGCCGTCGAGCGTCACCCCGGCGCCCGGAGCGAGGCCCCCGACCTGGGTGAAACGGACGAAGTAGCTGGTCTTGCGCACGAAGAAGTTGTTGCGGTCGCCGATGACCAGCAGGCCGATGGCGAGCACCGCGAGTGCGGCCAGGACCAGCAGGCCGACTCTGAGCTCACGGCTGTGCGCTCGAGGCATGGTCGTCCTCCTTTTCCCACTCCCGTCCGGACAGCATGTCGCCGAGCTCCGGGTCGGAGCTGCGCTTCGCGGCGGCCCAGTCGCCGAGGAAGCGGAAGTGCCCCTCCGAGAGATAGGCGAGGCGGTCGCCGACGTGCTGCGCCAGGTCGAGGTCGTGGGTGATCACCACCTGGGTGACGTCCAGGTGGCGGTGGATCTGTCGAATCAGCTTGCCGATGGCCGCCGACGTGATCGGGTCGAGACCGGTCGTCGGCTCGTCGTAGAGCAGCACCTCCGGGTCGAGGGCAAGGGAGCGGGCAAGGGCGGCGCGCTTGCGCATGCCGCCGGAGAGGTCGGAGGGCATCTTCGGTGCCGCTTCCGGCAGGTGGACCAGGCCCAGCTTCTCCTGCACCTTGGCGGCGATCTCCGCCTCGGAGAGGCCGGTGTGCTCGCGCAGCGGGAAGGCGACGTTGTCGAACACCGTCATCGAGTCGAACAGGGCGCCGCCCTGGAACAGCATGGCGACGCGGCGCCGCAGCGGGTAGAGATCGCGCTCTTCGAGGCCGGTGATGTCGGTGCCGTCGAACACCACGCTGCCGGCGTCGGGCTTGTCCAGGCCGTTGAGCTGGCGCAGGGTGACGCTCTTGCCGCTGCCGGAACGGCCGAGGATCACGAAGCACTCGCCGCGCAGGATCTCGAAGTCGAGGCCATCGAGCACCTTGCGGCCCGCGTAGCCCTTGGTCAGGCCGCGGACGGTGAACAGCGCCGGCGGCTCCGCCCGCGGCTCGGGCGGCGGCGGAGCGTGGAGCGGATCGTCCGGCGGCACGGCAGGCTCTCCCCTCAGCTGACGACGAGGATGAACAGTCTGGTGAGGAAGTAGTCGGAGATCATGATGGTGATCGCCAGCGTCACCACGGTATCGGTGGTCGCCCGCCCCACCCCGTCGGCGCCGCCCTCGGTGTGGAGACCGTTGTAGCAGCCGATGATGGCGATGATGTAGGCGAAGACGAAGGACTTGCCGACGCAGCTCACGACGTCGGCCAGCGTCAGGTTCTGGACGATGTTGTTGAGGTAGACCGAGGCCTGCACGTGGAGCTGGAACACCGCCACCAGCAGGCCGCCGAGGATGCCCAGGCCGCAGCCGATCACCGTCAGCGCAGGCAGCATCACCAGCACCGCGGCGAGCTTCGGCGCCACCAGCTTCTTGACCGGATCGACGGCCATCGAGCGCATGGCGTCGATCTGCTCGGTCACCGTCATGGTGCCGATCTCGGCGGTCATCCCCGAGCCGATGCGGCCGCCGACGATGAGCGCCGTGAGCACCGGTCCGAGCTCGCGCACCAGCGACTTGGCGACCACCGAGCCGATGTAGTACTTGACCCCGAGCGAGGGCAGGCTGTAGGCGGTCTGCAGGGCCAGCACCATGCCGGTGAAGGTGGTGGCGATGCCGGCGACCCCCAGCGAGCGCACGCCCAGCTGCTCCATCTGCGCGAACCAGAGCCTGGTCTCGAGCGGCCGCGCCGCCATGGCGGCGAAAGCCCGGCCGCTGAGCAAGGCGATCTCCCCGGTGCGGGTGACGAAGTTGCGGGCTCTCACGCTCGGATCGGCCACCAGAATGCAGCGTGGGCGACCCCCAGCCCAAGGTCGGCGGCAGCCAGCGGGTAGAGGCCCTGCAGCCCTGGATGGCCCCAGGCCGCGGCCACGAAGGCGAGGCCGCCCAGCAGGCGGCCGCCGGCGGCCACGGCCACGACCCCGGCGTAGCGCCGCGGCTCACGGGCGGCCAGGAGGTAGAGAGTGGCGAGCATCAGCAACAGCACGGCCATGATCCACAGGTAGAAAGCGGCTTCCGGCAGCGGCGGCAGCGGTAGCCGCAGCAACCGGGCGGGCAGGCGGGGCGCGGCCACCATGAGGACCGCGAACGCGGCGTCGTAGAGCGCCCCGAAAGCCAGGCTCCCGCGCAGCAGCGCCAGGAGACGGGAGCGGCGGGCCGGGGGTTCCATGGCGGTTCAGCGCGCGGGCTCGCCTCGGGGTCGCGGGAAAGGGCGTCGGGCGCGGCGCCGGGCTGGAGGGACCGGCACAGTCTAGCAGGGAACACCGGAGGACCAGAGGACGTCCGGCGATGGGTAGTGTCCCGGCTAGCAATCCAGGGCACTACCCGCCGCCGATGGCCAACGATGTCGATTATGCCGATAATGCCTGCCAACACCCGACGAGGACTCGGAGGGCAGCCCATTGAGCGCATCCAACCCCGGAACCCGCCGTCCCGCGACCTTCCTTAGCAAGGCGCTTGCCACGGTGGCGGGCAATCTGTACCTGGTGGCCGCCAGCCTGGTGCTGGGGGTCGCCACGATCGCTGTCAGCTGGCTGCCGCCGCGCGGGCGCTGGGCGCTGGCGGTCACACGGCTCTGGGCTGCCGGCCTGCTGCGTACCAGCGGCGTGCGCCTGGTGGTACGGCGCGCCGCCGAGCTCGACCCCGGAGCGGGCTATATCTACCTGGCCAACCACCAGAGCCTGTTCGACATCCCGGCAGTGCTGCTCGCCGTGCCGGGGCGGTTCCGGCTCGTCGCCAAGCAGAGCCTGTTCCGCATCCCGATCTTCGGCTGGGCACTGGCCGCCGCCGGGTTCGTGTCGGTCGACCGCGGCGACAAGGCGTCGGCGCGGCAGTCGTTCGCCGCGGCCGAGCAGCGCCTGCGCTCCGGCGGCTCGATCGTGCTGTTCCCCGAAGGCACGCGGTCGACCGGCGACACCCTGCTGCCGTTCAAGCGCGGCGGCTTCCTGCTCGCCCTGCGCACCGGGTTGCCGATCGTGCCGGTGGGCATCCGCGGCACGCGGGCCGTGCAGGCGCCGCGGCAGCGGTCGATCCGGCCGGGAACGGTCGAGGTCCGCTTCGGGGCGCCGATCGCGGTGACGGATTACGGCATCCGCCGCAAGCGCCAGCTGATCGCGGAGGTGCGGGGGCGGCTGGCCGAGCTGGCCGGCATGAGCGCTGCGGAAGTCAATGAGGTCGACGAGGCGGACGGCGTGGCCGCCGAGGAATGATTCCGTACCTTCATGGTACTCTTTATCGCCCGCCGATTGGGTAGTGGCTACCCGCCACCGACGCACACCGGAGAGAGACAGCGAGACAGGACACCGAAGCACAGGACACCGAAACCATGGCGAACGAGTTGGAAGCGAAGGTATGGGAGGCGCTGAAGGCCGTGCGGTTCCCGGGAATGAGCCGGGACATCGTCTCATTCGGGTTCGTGCATGACGTCAAGGTCGCGGATGGCGGCGAGGTGGAGGTGAGCCTGCAGATGGCCACCCACATTCCGGAGGCCGCGGAGAAGGTGCGGGCGGAGGCCGAACGAGCGGTGCGGGCGGTGCCGGGGGCGGCCGGCGCCCGGGTCGCGATCCAGATGCAGCGGCCGGCGGCGCCCGCCGGGCAGGATCCGGCGGCGCAGCGGGCGACGTCGCAGAACCCGAACCTCGCTCCCGGGGTCCGGCACATGGTCGCGGTGGCCAGCGGCAAGGGCGGCGTCGGCAAGTCGACCGTGGCGGCGAACCTGGCCGTGCGCCTCGGACAGCTCGGCCACCGGGTGGGGCTCCTGGACGGCGACATCTACGGCCCGTCCGTGCCGACCATGTTCGGGATCCAGGAGAAGCCGATCATCTCGGGCAACCGCATCGTGCCCTTCGACAAGTACGGCATCCTGCTGATGTCGCTCGGCTTCATCCTGGACGCCGACACGCCGGTGATCTGGCGCGGGCCGATGGTGACGCGCGCCCTCGAGCAGATGCTCGGCGACGTCGAGTGGGGAAGGCTGGACTACCTGATCCTCGACCTGCCGCCCGGCACCGGCGACGCGCAGCTCACCCTCACCCAGAAGGTACCGCTCGCCGGCGCGGTGATCGTGACCACTCCCCAGGACGTCGCGCTGATCGACGCCCGCAAGGGACTGGCCATGTTCAGGAAGGTCAACGTGCCGGTGATCGGCATCGTCGAGAACATGTCGTCCTTCGTCTGCCCGCACTGCGGCCAGGTGACCGACATCTTCAAGAAGGGCGGCGGCGAGCGGACCGCCAAGTTCCTCGGCACGGCTTTCCTGGGGGCGATCCCGCTCGATCCCAAGATCGTCCTCGGCGGCGACAGCGGCGTGCCGATCGTGGTCGCCGAGCCCCAGGGACCGCACGCCGACGCCTTCCGCCAGGTCGCGGAGGCGGTGGTGGACGAGGTGTCCCGGCAGAGCGCGACCAGGCAGAAGCTGTCGATCGTCTGACCCCCGCCGGCAACCCGGGAGCATGGAAGGCCCAGGAGCTTCGCGGCGATGCCGCTAGTCGCGCTGCTCGCCGACGCCCATCTGAGCGGGCCGGGCGGTTCGGCCGGGCCGCTCGTCCGGCAGCTCGCGGCCCTGCCCGACGCCGGCTGCCGCCGCCTGGTGGTGATGGGGGATCTCTTCCAGGCGTGGGTGGGCCTGGGGCGCTTCGAGACCGCGGACATCGCGGAGGTGGTCGCCGCCCTGCGCGCCCTGCGGCGCCGCGGCCTGCACATCGACTACGTCGAAGGCAACCGCGACTTCTTCCTCGCCGGCAGCCCCTATGCCGACGCCTTCGACGAGGTGGCGTCCGAGATCGCCTTCGAGGATGGCGGCGTGCGCTATCTGGCGGTCCACGGCGACGGCCTGGTCGCGGACGACTGGCAGTATCACGGCTGGCGGCGTCTCGCGAAGAGCGGCTTCAGCCGCTTTCTCGCCAGCCGCATCCCCGCCTCCCTCGCCCGCCGCCTCGTCAGCTCCACCGAGCGCCGCCTCTCCCGCACCAACTTCAAGCACCGCCGCCGCCTCCCCGAAGCCGCCATCCGCCACTACGCCGAGCGCCGCCTGGCCGAAGGCCACGACGTCCTCCTCCTCGGCCACTTCCACGTCGCCCGGGCCTGGCCGGTGCCCGGAGGAGAGGTCCGTCTCCTCGAGGCCTGGTTCAAGACGCGGGCGGTGGAGTGGCTGGAGGCGGGGGCGCCTTCAGGTGAGAAGGGTGCGGGTCAACACTGAGTTTTCAGGGACAGGACCAAGGGCAGGTCGCAGGCGGCGAAGGCGCCCGCGATGAAGGCTATACCGGCGCTTCGAACTTGAGGCTGGGGTCGACTTCGGCGCGCCGCAGGAACCGCGCCACGTCCACGGCAGTCTGGACGGTCAACCGCTCCGCATCCACCGCCTGCTTGAGGAACATCAGCGCCGCCAGCGCCTCGCGATGAATCTGCAAGGCCGTGAAGATTGGCAGCATCTCGGCAGCCAGCTGTTTGAGCTCAGTGGTTCGCTTCTGCTCGGCGTAGAGGACCGCCAACTCGAGAGACACGAAGGCGGCGTCGTAGGGGATCTCCTCCGCAAGGAAGCGCTCGCGAGCTGCCAGGAGCAGCGCTTCCGCTTCGAGATGTTGGCCCAAGCCGTGCGCGATCCTGCCCTTCAAGCACAAACGCCGCGTGCCGAACTCGCAGTCATCCAGATACTTCCGATAGAGCGGTCGAGCCTTGCGGTAGAGTCCCTGCGCCTCGATGAACCGACCGGAGTTTACGACATAGTCGATGAGGTTCTGCCAAGCACACACGAGCAGCCGCTCATCCTGGGCAGGATCGATCAACGTCAGCGACTGGTGCAATACCGCGATCGATGCTTCCGTTTCACCGGCCCAGCAGTGGATCAAGGATAAGCTGACCAGGCTCTTGCCCGCGCGGTGCTGGTCGCCTTGGGAAAGAAAGATGTTGATCGCCCGATGCAGGAGCCTCTGAGCCTCCGCCAAGCGCCGCTGGGCCCCCCGGAGCGAGGCTTTGAGATCCAAGAAGAGCGCGCGTTCCAGGGGCTCACGAGTGCCGCTCTTGAGGTGAGCATAAGCGATCTGGAAGGCTTCTTCAGCCCCATCGAAATCCGAGGCGATCCGGCGAAGATTCGCCATGTAGGACCAAGCTCGTGCTCGCAGGTCCTCGATGATCTCGCGTTGGTAATACGAGGTGTCTAGATGGGAGGCAAGGTGAATGGCCAAAGCGACAAGCTCCTTGGCCCGGATGCGGCTGGCACCTCGGCATTCCCAGCTCTGGTCCAGCATCCTCTCGAGAAGCCCCCAGGTCTGGTACCGCGACGAGTTGGCCAGCAGGAGCATGCGCCTCTCCTGGCTGCGCGCGAGCAGATCGGCCAAGAGGACCGGTGCTTCGGTCCGCTCCCGATGAAGCTCGCGGGCACGCTCGAGGTACTTCTGCTCGCTCCTCTCGATGGCCGGTCCGTAATCGACGGCATCGGTGGAACGGCGCGACCGCAGATGTGATAGCCGCAGGACCCCTGTGCCGAGCGCCCCGGAGAAATCCTTCAGGAGGTCGTCGAGGCATGAGAAGCCACCCGACAGCCCACCGAGTCGCGATCTGCAAGCGGGGCAGCTGGCGAGGTGGGCCATGAGCCGCTGCTTCTCGCCGTGAAGCGATAGCAGCATCTCTTCAAGCATCAAATCACTCGGGTGAATCTTCACCGGTCATCGCCCCCCTAGACATTTGACACCGTTCGAGGACATTTCTCAAGCGCCTGCCCTGCCGAGAACCTGCCCGGGCGCCTCGCGAAGGCGAGGCCGACCCTGGATGCCTTCGATACGGCCCATGACAGTGGTAGCCAGAGTACCACTTCTACTAAGGAAAGGTTACGCGGAGAGGCCAAAGCGGGACAAAGAACTGACCGGAGGGCGCCGGTTCCGGGAACCGGCGCCTCCCTCAGAGTATCTCCCCCAAGCTCTTGGCCACTAGCAGCAAAGCTTGCGGTACGGCATGAGAGGACGGTTGTGCGTTCTCCTGGCCACTACCTGCAAGCGCCGTTGGGATCGGCGTTCGCGCAGCCCTTCTCCAAGGCCGCAGGCGCGTGCCCACCCGGGCCCGCAATCACGTGCCCGATGGCGGCCCACTTCGCGGCGAGCCACTCCCAGACGGTGCTGAGGAGGTCTCCTGCGGTCGAGTCGTTGACGGCCGCTCGGGAACCCCCCATCAGGGGCAAGGCCGCGGCCTGGCCTGCGAGGCAGGCCGCCAGGGCAAGGACAAGGACGAGAGCTGTGCAACGGTTCTTGCGGGGCATGGCAAGGCACTCCTTCTGGCGGCCCTCGCGCGCAGCCGTCATGGCCGGTCGCAGGAACCGCGGATCCTCAAGAGTCGCACCATCCGGGACAAAGCGCGCCGATGCGCCTGATTCAAGCCCCCGAATTGCAGTTTCGTCCCTACGCATTGTCAGTAGTCCGGAGAGTAAACGTTTTCCCTCGATCCGGTAAAGGCCCTGGGTTCCCAAGCTGGCCGTCCGTCCCCGCGCGCCGGCGCCCGGGGCGTGGTCCGGCTGCTAGACTGCCGGCGCCATGTCGCTCCGGGTCACCATGCTGGGCAGCGGCACCTCGACCGGGGTGCCGGTGATCGGCTGCACCTGCCCCGTCTGCACCTCCGAGAACCCTCGGAACAAGCGCTGGCGGCCGGGCCTCAAGCTGGAGAAGGACGGCCAGGTGGTGCTCGTCGACACCCCGACCGACCTGCGCGAGCAGGCGCTGCGCTTCGGCCTGCCGCGGGTGGACGCGGTGGTGTTCACCCACGCCCACGCCGATCATGTCTTCGGCCTCGACGAGGTCCGCATCTTCAACTTCCGCCAGCGCTCGCCGATCCCTTGCTACGGCTCGGCGGCGACGCTGCGGGCGCTGCGCCGCACCTTCGCGTACGTGTTCGAGGAAGGGCAGGCGGGAGGCGGCAAGCCGCAGCTCGAGCTGATCGAGGTGAAGGGAAACTTTGCGCTGCTCGGCCAGGAGGTCGTCCCGATCCCGGTCTGGCATGGTGAGCTCGAAGTATACGGCTATCGGTTCGGCAATTTCGCCTATGTCACCGATTGCAACGTGATTCCCGAGAAGAGTTTCGAGCTGCTGGGGGGGGTCGAGGTGTTGATCCTGGACGCGCTGCGCTACCGCCCGCACTCGACGCACTTCTCGGTGTCCGAGGCGCTGGCCGTGGCGGCGCGGATCGGCGCCGCGCAGACCTTCCTCACGCATCTCGCTCACGAGATCGATCACGGTTCCCCGGCGGTGGCGCTGCCTCCCGGGGTCGAGCTCGGTTATGACGGACTCGTCTTCGACGTCCATTGAGGCGATGGCGCAGACCTTGGCGCAGGCGATCCCCAGCGGCCGCCAGGCGCGCGGCCGCGTGCGGGTGCCGCCGTCGAAGAGCATCACGCATCGCTACCTCAACCTGGCGCTGCTGGCCCGCCGGCCACTGATCGTGGAGCGGCCGCTGCTGGCCGAGGACACCCGCCTGTTCCTCGCCGCTCTCGCCCGGTGCGGATGGACGGTCGAGGAGCGGCCGGAAGAGATCGGGCTGGAGCCGCCTGGCGGTGGGGGACCCCACCCGCCGGCCGAGATCTTCTGCGGCAATGCCGGCACGATGCTGCGCTTCCTGATCGCCTCGCTGGCGGCGCTGCCGGGGCGCTGGCTCCTCGACGGGGTGGCGCGGCTTCGCGAGCGTCCTGTCGGGCCGCTGGTCGAGGCGATGTGCCGGCTGGGGGCGGAGGTCCGCTACCTCGGCAGCCCGGGCCGCGTGCCGCTCGAGATCGCCGGCGCCACGCTGGGCGGCGGCGTCACGGGCCTCGACGCCGGCGAGTCCAGCCAGTTCCTGTCCGCCCTGCTGATGGCCGGGCTGGCGGCGCCGCGGCCGCTCACCGTCGAGGTGACCGCGCTCACCTCGGCCCCCTACGTCGAGGTCACCCTGGCCGCCGCCCGGCGTTGCGGCGGTCGCATCGAGACGCTCCCGGCCGCAGGCGGGACGCTGCGATACCGCGTGATCCCCGGGCTGTTGCCGCCGGCCCGCCTGCGCGTCGAAGGCGACGCCTCCGCGGCCTGCTACCCGGCCGCCGCGGCCGCTCTCACCGGCGGCAGTGTCCTGCTCGAGGGTCTCACCGCCGACTCGCCGCAGGGCGATCGCCGCTTCCTGGAGCTGCTGGCCAGGATGGGAGCGGAGGTGGCCTGGAGCGGCGACGAGGTCACGGTGCGCGGCGGCCCGCTGCAGGCCATCGAGGCGGATCTCTCGGCCATGCCCGACCAGGTGCCGACCCTGGCGGCGCTCGCTCCGTTCGCTCGTGGCACGACCCGCATCCGCAACGTCGCCCACCTGCGCCTCAAGGAGAGCGATCGCCTGTCGGCCATGGCGAGCGAGCTGCGCCGCCTGGGGGCCGAGGTCGAGGAGGGGACGGACCGCCTCGACGTCACCGGCACCTGGTGGCAGGCGCCGCCGCCCCGCGACCGGGTGGCGGTGGACACCCACGGCGATCACCGCATCGCCATGAGCCTGGCCCTGGTCGGCCTGCGCCGGCCGGGGGTGGTGGTCGAATCGCCGCAGGTCGTCGCCAAGTCCTATCCCGCCTTCTGGGAAGACTTCCTGGGGCTGCTGGCTTAGAGCCGCGGATGTCCCGTCACCGTCACCCGCCTCTCGCGGCATGAGCGACGCCACACGGGTGATGCACCCGACCCTCGGGGCGCCTGACGAATTGGCGGCGGCAGCGCCGCTGGCGGCGGCGCGGCTGACCGATCGGCAGCGGCTCGCCGTGCTGCTCGAGGGCGCGGCGCTGCTGTCGCTGTTCGAGCGTGCCGCCTGGTGGCTGCCACAGGGGTGGGCGGAGGCTCGCGTCGCGCCTGGCGGCCGGCTGGCGCTGCCGGCGCGGGAGGCGGTGCCGGGACGCTCGCCGCGCCCGGTCCAGGAGCAGCTGCGGGAGCTGTTGCTGCGGCTGTTCGGGGCCGCGGGCGCCGCGGCCGGCGATCCCGGTGCTGCGGCCTGGAGCTGCGATGCTGGCGAGGGAGGGGCCGCCCCGGGATCAGGCCTGCTCGCCGGCCGCGGCGAGGCCCGGCGGGCGGCGCGGGAGCTGCTCGCCGAGTGGTGGCAGCCGCTGGTGCCGTTGGCCGCCGATGATGCTGTCGCGCAAATTCTGACGGCCGCGCCCTTCCTCTGGATGTCCGCCTTCGCCGCGGCGCGCCAGTCGCTGGCCGGAGAGCTGTTC
>DATDGZ010000325.1:0-3903 GCA_036521795.1 Thermoanaerobaculia bacterium
CGCACCCCAACGTCTGCCGCGTGTTCGATATCGGCGAGATCAGCGAGACCGGCGATGCCGGCATGACCTTGACACACACGTTCCTGACGATGGAATTCGTGGACGGTGAAGATCTCGCTTCGCTGCTGCGCCGCATCGGCAGGTTGCCGCCGGACAAGGCCGTCGAGATCGCGCGGCAATTGTGTGCGGGCCTCGCGGCAGCCCATGAGCACGGCATCGTTCATCGTGACCTGAAGCCCGCGAACGTCATGTTGGATGGGCGCGGCCGCGTGCGCATCACTGACTTCGGCCTCGCCGGGCTTGCCGCCGAGATCGATCCTGCCCACACGCTGGTCGGCACTCCCGCCTACATGGCGCCCGAACAATTCGCAGGCGGCGAGTTGTCGCCGAAGAGCGATCTCTACTCTCTCGGCCTGGTGCTCTACGAGATCTTCACCGGCAAGCGTCCGTTCGACGCCTCCTCCATCGAAGAGATGGCGCGGCTGCGCGATAAGACTGCCCCCGCGGCCCCGTCGCAATACCTGAAGGAGTTGGACCCGCTCGTCGACCGCGTCATCCTGCGCTGCCTGGAGAAGGATCCCAAGCGGCGCCCTGCTTCGGCGCTGCAGGTCGCGGCCGCACTGCCGGGAGGCGACCCGCTCGCCGCTGCGCTTGCTGCCGGTGAAACGCCATCGCCCGAGATGGTCGCGGCTTCTGGAGAATCCGAAGGGCTGCGTCCGCTGGTGGCCTGGGTGGTGCTGGCAGGAGTCGTCGTGTCCGTCACCGCGGCGATTCTACTCAGTGCACAGACCATGCTCTACCGGCGCGTGCCGCTCGAGAAACCGCCGGAAGCGCTGGCCGAGCGCGCGCGGGAGATCTTGCACAGTGCCGGCTATGCGGAGCCGCCGGTGGACACGGCGATCGGGTTCTACGAGGGGAAGGATTTCCTACGCTATATCGCGGAACATGACAGATCGAAGGCGCGCTGGGATCACCTCGAGACCGGGCCGTTCGTGTTCTGGTATCGTGGCAGCCCTCGGCCGCTCGCCGCTCGTGCCTTCGTCTCGGACGCACCCATGCCAGGGGCCGTGTGGACCGACGACCCGCCGCTCGACGTGTGCGGGATGACCCTGGTCCAGCTCAATCCGCTCGGTCGCCTCACGCGGTTGATCGCGGTTCCGCCACAGGTAGAGAAGTCGGCAGGCGCCGCGCCTCCACTTGACTGGGCGCCGCTGTTGTCCGCGGCGGGACTCGATCCATCCAAGTGGTCTTCGGCGCAGCCCATGTGGACGCCTCCTGTCGAGAGCGACGCGCGCGCCGCGTGGACAGGATCGCTGGCCGAGCGCCCCGATACCCCGATGAGGGTCGAGGCCGCGGCCTACCGGGGCAAGCCCGTCTACTTCGAGTTGATTGGCCCCTGGACGCGTCCCGAGCGCATGCAGCCGTACCAGCCGACCACCGGCGAACGGGCATTCCAGGTGATAATGATCATCTTGATGCTTTCGGTGCTGGCGGTCAGCGCGATGCTCGCACGGCGCAACCTGCGCCTGGGCCGGGGCGACCGGCGCGGGGCTTCTCGCCTGGCAGCTTTTATTTTCACGGCTTGGGCGGTGGCGTGGTTCTTTGGCGCACATCACGTCCCGAATCTCGCCGAGTCCGTTCTCTTGCTCGAGCTCTTGGCTTGGGGCCTTGTCTTGTCCTCTTTCCTGTGGGTTCTCTACATTGCCCTGGAGCCCTATGTGCGCCGCCGCTGGCCCGCCACGCTGGTCTCCTGGAGCCGCTTGCTGGCGGGAGGCTTTCGGGATCCACTGGTAGGACGTGACATTCTTGTCGGCTGTCTCTTGGCGCCGTTTCCACTCGCTCTTGGCAGACTCCTCGCGTGGCTTCTTCCCGCCTGGCTCGGCGATCCTCCATCCCAGCCAGCGTCGGGCCCCGCCTGGCAGTTCCTGGGCGCGCGGACGATCGTTGCCGAGGTCGCCCTCTCGTTCGTACAAGCGCCGTTTTTCTGGCTTGCGTTACTCTTTATCCTGTTCCTGCTGCGGACGTTGCTGCGCCAGGAGTGGGCGGCAGCCGTCGCATGGGTCCTCCTCTTTGGGCTTGCTTTTCCTCTTACCGCTGACCTGGTTAGCATCATGGGCACACTGATCTTCAGTAGCCTGGCCGTGTTCGTGATGATCCGCTTCGGCTTGCTGGCGGTGGTCGCTAATCTCGTGTTCGTCAAGATCCTGCAAACCTTTCCCCTGACGACCGACGCGTCGGCGTGGTATGCGGGCACCAGTCTGACCGGAATCCTGTTGATGGCCGCCATGGCGCTCTATGGCTTCTACGCTTCCCTGGGCGGCCGGCCGATCTTCGGAGGTGGCTTGCTCGAGGAGTGAGCTGCGGCGCCGGCCTGCTTCAGGCGGTCTCGAGGCCCTGGCGCAGGCGGAGGCGGGCGCCGAAGACCTTCGCGAAGTCGCGGCGGTGCTCGCTGGCGGCCTCGAGCTCGAGCTCGACCTGGTAGGGCGAGACCACCTCGATGCGGACACGGTCGTCGCCGATGGCGCCGTAGATCTCCTCGACGCGCGAGGCGTGGGTGCGGTCGAGGGCGTCGGCGAGGCGCAGCAGCACGGCGAGGCGGCGGACGGTCTTCTGCTGCCAGGGCTTGAGCGCCGCGAAGGTCGGGTGCTGGCGCTTCGGCAGCGAGCCGCGGTGGTAGCGGGCGAGGTGGGCGATGATCTCGATCTCGGGCGGATCGAAGCCGGCGAGGCTGGCGTTGGCGATCAGGTAGTAGGCGTGCTTGTGGTGGTTGCGGTAGTGGACCGAGTAGCCGATGTCGTGCAGCAGCGCGGCGTATTCGAGCCACTCGCGCTCGCGCGCGCCGAAGCTGTGCAGCGAGGCGGTGACGTCGAAGAGGCGGCTGGCGAGGCGGGCGGTCTGCACGTTGTGCCGCAGCACGCTCTGCGCCTGCTCGGCGAGCTGCAGCACCTGGCGCCGGCGCAGGTCGCCGGGCTGCAGCGCCTCCGGGATCGGCTGGCCGAGGGCCTCGAGCACCAGCCCGTCGCGCAGGGCGCGGTCGGACACCTGGAAACGCTCGACGCCGGCGTGGGCGACCAGCTCCTGCAGCAGGATGGCGCCCGCCATCAGGCTGTCGGAGCGCGGGGCGCCCACCGGCGGCAGCGCGGCCAGCTCGCGCCGCTTCATCCGGCGCAGGCGCGTGACCAGCTGGGCCAGATCCTTCTCGCGCACCTCGCGCAGGCCGGTGGCGGCCTCCCCGCGGCCGCCGAACAGGTCCACGAGGTCGGCGCAGCAGAGGGCGGTGCCGGAGGTGGCGATCAAGCGCGCGAGCGGCGGCGCCGCCGGCTCCAGCGGCACCTCCTCGGCGAGGTGGCCGCGGATCGACTCGCGCAGGCGCGCGATCGAGTCGCGGCGCGGCGGGTCACCCTTCAGGGAGGCGGCGCAGCGCAGCGATCCCAGGGGCAGGCTGGCGACGCCGGCCAGCTCGCCGCCCTGGACGGTGATCCACTCGGTGCTGCCGCCGCCGACGTCGACGATGGCGGCGCTGCCCGGGCCGAGGTCCACCACCTCGCGCACCGCGCGGTAGATCAGCCGCCCCTCTTCGGTGCCGCTCAGCAGTTGCACGTCGAGGCCGGTCTGCGCCTTGACGCGCCCCAGGAAGTCCCGGCCGTTGGCCGCCTCGCGCACCGCGCTGGTGGCCACCGCCACCACCCGGTCGGCGCCCTTCAGCCTGGCCATGGTGGTCATGCGGATGAGGGCCTCGAGGCCGTTGGCGATCGCCGCCTCGGACAGCACGCCCTCGCCGAGCCCGGTCTTGCCCAGGCGCACCATCTCGCGCTCGCGCCCGAGCACGCGGTAGGCGCCGCTCGCCTGCGGCGCCACCCCGCGCGCGCGGTAGGCGCCGCTGGCCTGCGGCGCCCCGACGAT